>NZ_VZPV01000001.1:3300000-3535844 GCF_008801405.1 Ralstonia insidiosa
GGTGTGGATTTCGGTGCAGGGGCTCCTGCAGCGCGAAGAGGTGCGCAAGGAGGTGGGCTGGCAAGGCCCGCCTCCACCGTTCATCGACTACGGCATCTTGTTGGGCGCGGAGACCAAGCTGCCTACCAAGCTGCTGGAAGTCATCAAGACTGAGCACATCGCCAACTCAGTGCTGGCGGTTGACTTCCCCGAGGTGTGCGGCAAGGGCAGCACCTGGAAGGTTGGCGAAATCGTCACGCGCACGGGCGTTAAGTTCGAGCCGTTCGGCGCTGAGCAGGCCATCCGGGGCACGTTCCACGGGGCGTCTCGCCCCAAGGTGCTCTTTGGCGATGATCTGATTACCGACGCCGAGGCGAAGAGCCCGACTGAGCGCGAGAACCGCTGGACCTGGCTGACCAAGGCCATCGACTACCTCGGGCCGCCTGACGGTACGGTCAAGTACCTGGGCGTGGGCACGATCCTGGACAAAGACGATCCGATCTCGCGGGCCAAGAAGACCATCGGCCACGTGGTCCACCACTTCCGCGCGCTCGTCAAGTTGCCGGTGAACATGGACTTGTGGGAGCAATGCGAGCAGCTGATGCGCAATGCCGACAAGCCGTTTGTGGAGCAGGCCCTTGCACAGGGCAAGGTGGTCGCCGAAACGGAACTGCCGTCCTTCCAGTTCTACCTGGAGAACAAGGCCGGCATGGACGAAGGCGCGGTGATTTCCTGGCCAACCGTGCGTTCGCTGTTCTGGTTGATGCGTCAGCGGGCCACCTCGCCGCGCGCCTTCGCCACCGAAATGCAGGGCGATCCGCGCTCCGACGAAGACAAGGTCTTCGGGAACATCACGTTCTGGGTGCAGCGGCTGCAGCACTGGATCATGTACGGGGCTTGTGATCCGTCGATGGGCAAGGGCGAAACGTCCGACCCGTCCGCCATCCTGGTCGGTGGCTTGGATACGTGGAACATGAAGCTGCACGTGGTGGAAGCCGTAATCAAGCGCCGCGTGATATCGAAACTGGAAGCCGACCTGATCGACGCTCAGCGCGAGTTCAAATGTCGAGCCTGGGCGTTCGAGAACAACAACGCCTATGAGCACTCGCGGCAGACGTTCATGATCAACGCTGCGCTCAAGGGTGTGCCGCTGCCGCTGGTGGGTATCACCGCCACGGTGGCGCCAGAAGTTCGCATCGACTCCCTGGAGCCGTACATCACGGACCGGGTAGCGCCGATGATCCTGTTGCACGCCAAGCTGACTGCGCTGCTTTCAGAGCTGGACACCTGGCCCGAGCCGCAATCAGGGCATCACTACGACGGTCTGACCGCCTTGCATCTGCTTTGGTACATCGCCAGCACGCGGGGCAATGGCCACTTCGAGTTCACGGCCGCCAGCCGTCACTCCTCCACCGCAGAAACGCAATCCGAGCATAGCGGCGATTCGCCGTTCGCCGGCAACTGGTAACGATCATGGCAACCATCGTTGACGTCAATGGCAACCCCATCCAGCAGGCAGTGCTGCGCGAGCAGCAAACCGCCGAGCTGACCTACCTGCACCGCGAATACGCCAACCACCCGGCGCGCGGCATGACGCCGTACAAGCTCGCGCGCCTGCTGGAAGAAGCCGAGCGCGGACGCCTGCAAGCGCAGACGGACCTGTTCCTGGACATGGAAGAGCGGGATGCGCACATCTATTCGGAGATGAGCAAGCGCAAGCGCGCCGTCCTTAACATCGAGTGGACGGTCGAGCCCCCCAAGAATCCGAGCGCCAGGGAAAAGCGCGACGCGGCCATGGTCCAGGAGCTTGTCAGCGACATCCCCGGCAAGGAAGACATGATCCTGGACATGCTCGACGGTATCGGGCATGGCTTCTCGATGCTGGAAATCGAGTGGCAGCAACTCGGTGCGAGCTGGCTGCCAAAGACGCTGCATCACCGGCCGCAGTCGTGGTTCCAGATCTCGCAGAACGACCAGAACGTGATCCGCTTGCGCGACAACTCGCCCGATGGGGCGACGCTGCTCCCCTTTGGCTGGATTCAGCACGTGCACAAGGCCAAGTCGGGCTACGTGTCGCGCAGCGGCCTGCATCGCGTGTTGGCATGGCCGTACCTGTTCAAGCACTACGCCGTGCGCGACCTGGCTGAGTTGCTGGAGATCTACGGCATGCCGCTGCGCCTGGGCAAATACCCGTCCGGTGCTGGTGATGCAGAGAAGTCGGCGCTGCTGCGTGCCGTCACGCAGTTGGGGCACTCGGCCGCCGGGATCATTCCCGAGGGAATGTCCATCGAATTCGAGAACGCCAGCAACGGCACCGAAGTGCCGTTCAGTGTCATGTTCGACATGATGGAGCGGGCACAGTCCAAGGCGATCCTGGGCGGCACGCTCACCAGCCAGGCCGACGGCAAGACATCAACCAATGCGCTGGGCGAGGTACACAACGAAGTGCGCCACGACATCCAGGCATCGGACTGCCGGCAGCTCGCTCCGACCCTGAGCCGTGACATCGTGTATCCGCTCCTGGTGCTCAACGGAGGTCAGGCGGACAATCCACGTCGGCGCCCGCGCGTGGTCTTCCACGTGAGCGAACCGGAAGACATGGGCGCGCTGGCTACCAACGTGCAGACGCTGGTGAACATTGGGCTGCCGGTTGGCCAGGACTGGGCCTACGAGAAGTTCAACATCCCCAAGCCCAAGGACGGCGAGGCGACGCTGCAACCGCAACGCCAGTCAGCGGCGCCGACGCCGGCACCGGACGGGTCAGAGACGCCGCCCACCGATCCCTCTGTTGCGGCCAACCGTAGCCGACTGCACGCCGCGCTGGCCATCCTGCGCGGCACCGACAGTCCGCAGCCGTTCCAGGATCAGGTGCAGATGGACAAGGCCGTCGACCAGCTCGGCCAGGACGGCACCCTGCAGCGCCAAGCCGTCGAGCTGCTATCCGATGTGCTCAAGCGCCTGCAGGAGGCGCCGTCGGCGGACGCAGCGCTGGGCTTGCTGGCCGAGCTGTTCCCGGACATGGACGACAGCGCACTGCAGGAGAGCCTGGCCAACATGCTGTTCGCTGCCGACCTGGTCGGACGCCTGACGGCCGACGACAGCGACCAGGCGTAACGCATGGCAACGCTCACCGACGCCGATATCCGTGCCGTCTTCCGCATGCCGCCGGAAGACGCCATCGCCTTTGTTAAGCAGAAAGGTTTCCAGATCGGCTGGAACTGGTACGAGGTGAGAGACGCGGCGCACGCGCAGGCGTTCACGGTGGCCAAGGTTGCCCGGCTCGATGTCCTGCAGGACATCCGCAGCGCTGTCGAATCCGTCTTCGAGAAAGGCTGGAGCCTCGGCACCTTCAAGCGCAACCTGACACCGATCCTGCAGGCCAAGGGCTGGTGGGGCAAGCAGGTCATCGTGGATGGCGAGGGCGGTGCCGAGGTGGCCCAGCTCGGCAGCCCGCGCCGCCTGGAGACCATCTACCGCACCAACGTGCAGAGCGCGATGATGGCCGCGCGCTACAAGCAGATGCTGGCCAACGCGCGCTTCCGGCCGTATTGGATGTACGTGGCCGTCATGGACGGCCGCACACGCCCATCGCACGCGGCGTTAAACGGCCGGGTGTTCCGGTACGACGATCCGATTTGGCAGTACCTGTACCCGCCCAACGGCTACAACTGCCGCTGCCGTGTGGTGGCCCTGTCCGAGCGCGACATGAAGCGCCGGGGCCTGGTGCTGTCGTCCAGCGACGGCATGCTGGTGACACGCGAGATTGATGCCGGCGTCGACCCGCGTACTGGCGAGGTCTACCGAACGGAGCAGACCGGCATTCGCCTGGTGCACGACGGCAAACCGATCACGTTCTATCCGGACGCCGGCTTTAACTACAACCACGGCGCCGCCGGCCTGGAGCAGGCCAGCCAGGTGCTGGCCCGCAAGGTGGAGTTCGCCGACCCGGAGCTGGGCGCCCAGGCAATGCAGTCAGCGCTGCACCTGGTGCTGCCCCAGCTCGCGGCCGAGTACCGCACGTGGGCCAGCCAGGTCATCGAGGCGGGGCGCGCGGCGAACAACTACCGGGTGGTGGGAGCGCTGCAGCCCGACGTGCTGGCGGCGCTCAAGCGCATGGACATCCAGCCGGAGACGGCTGCGCTGACCGTGCGCGATGCCGAGCTGCTGCACCTGGCACGCGATACCAAGACAGCACGCAGCGCGGCACTTCCCATGGACGACATCCTGGCCCTGCCGTTTCGCCTGGCGTCGCCCCAGGCCATCCTGTGGGATTTGGAAGACCCGGCGCTGGTGTACGTGTTCCAGAGCGACGGTCTGCAGAAGAAGAGCAAGGTGGTGGTGCGCGTCGACTTCGCACAGCAGACACGTGACGACAGCGGCCGACAGAAAGGGGCACGCAACGCGGTACGAACGGCGGGATTGGTGGAGGCTGCAGACCTGGCCAACGGGAAGCGTTACACGGTGTTGACCGGAAAGATGGAGGAGTGACCGCCGTGGAGGGGCGCCATTCCGGAGCTGGGCCGCTTGGCTTATCCGGTGTCCCTCATGTAGCGGCCAGGTTGAAACCTGGCCCCAGCGAGCAGCCCGGCGACTTTCTGTCGTCACGGCGGTCGGAATCCAGACTATAGCAAAGGTGAACGAATGAGCCAGATGATCGACCTGGAAGTGAACGACGCAGCGCTCAATGCGTTGTTTGCCCGCTTCATGGAGCGGGTCACGAATGCACAGCCCGCCATGCAGGAGATCGCGGAGACCCTGCACGAGCGCACGTCGCAAGCATTCGAGGAACAAGGCATCCCGCCCTGGGTTGACCTGGCCGACTCGACCAAGGCCAAGCGCAAGGCGGATGGCACTTGGCCGGGCAATATCCTGCATGTCACGGGCACGCTGGCCGGCTCCTACACCGCCTCATCTGGGCCTGACTACGCAATGCTGTCCAGCTTCGTGGAGTACGCGGCGATCCAGAACTTTGGTGGCAAGGCCGGGCGTGGGCTGGCAGCCACGATTCCAGCTCGGCGCCAGGTCCCTGTGGACGACAATCAGCAATTGCTCCCAGAGGTCCGCGACGATATCCTGGCTTTCCTGGCGAACTATCTCGAAACCGCCTGAAATCGCTCGCCAAGCCGCGTCGTACTGCGGTTTTGCCCGTAGAGGCGTTTAAACAGCCTCAGGCGGCGCGCAAGGAGAATACAGCCATACGGGTAGCAGGCGCCCCAAGATACCCGCGTTAAACATACGTTAAATCGCCTGCTAGGCGCATTCAGGCAGGCCACCAACACCGCGCAGGCGCGAGCGGACGAATCAGGGCTCCCTGACATTCGTCCAGCTACGACCAACCTCTCCCCCTCGGCACGATGGCGTCATGACCTACGCCATCGCCGTCCTTTCCTATTCCGTTGAGCTGAACGCTGCAGAGCCGGCCGCGCCGATCAAGCTTCTGCCCGCTGGCGCATTCCGTTCGGTTGACGGCCGTCCCGCTGAGTGCCCCGCATGGGTCTGCACGGCAGCCGACGCGCAGCGCGTGATCAACGCGGCGAATGCGCAGAAGCGCAGCATCGTCATCGACTACGAGCACCAGACGCTCAACTCCGAAAAGAACGGTCTGCCGGCACCCGCGTCCGGCTGGTTCAAGGATATGGAGTGGCGCGAAGGAGATGGCCTCTGGGCCTCCGCGCCGGAATGGACCGACAAGGCCCGCCAGATGATCGCTGACGGCGAATACAAATACCTGTCCCCCGTCTTCGCCTACGACAAGAACACGGGCGCCGTGCTGAAGCTGCTCCACGCCGCCCTGACCAATTTCCCCGCCCTGGATGACCTGCCGGAAGTGGCGCTAAGGGCGGCGGCGCACTTCCAACACGACCAATTCCTGGAGAACGTTATGCCCGAATGGCTCAAGAAGCTGCTGATGTCGCTTGGCATCGACCCTGACAACGAGCAGGCCGCTACTGCTGCACTGACCGGCCTGAAGACTAAGGCCGACTCAGCTGCAGCCAAGGAAAGCGAGATCGTCGCGCTACGCGCGAAAGCTGAGGCCGCCGCAACCGGCAACCCCGATCCAGCCAAGTTCGTGCCCGTCGAGACGATGACCGCTCTGCAGACGCAAGTCGCCGCGCTGACCGCCAAGGTCAATGGCCGTGACGTCGAAGACGTCATCGAGGGAGCTCGCAAGGCCGGGAAGCTGCTCGAAGCGCAGGTGACATGGGCGCGCGAGCTGGGCAACAAAGACATCGCCGCTCTGCGCTCGTTCGTGGACAGCGCGCCGGCCGTTGCGGCCCTGTCGCAGATGCAAACCGGCGGCCACGCCCCCGGCGGTTCAGCCAATGAAGGTGGCCTGTCTGAAGCGGAACTTGCCGTCTGCAAGTCGATGGGCATCGCGCCCGAAGACTTCAAGAAGACGCAGAAGGCCGACGCGGCTTAACGCAGCGCGGCGCGGCTTCTCAATCAACTCCTGGAGTAACACATGACTGCAGCAACCGCTGATCGCAACACCTTCCGCCGAGCGGGGACCAACTACGCCTTTCCGATGAAAGGCGCGACCAAGATCTACACGGGGACGCTGGTTTGCCTGCTCGCCGGATTGGCCGTCAACGGCCGCCCCGGCACAGGCTTGTTCTGCGCAGGCGTTGCCCAAGAGACCGTCGACAACACCAACGGCACCGACGGTGCTGTGTCGATCAAGGTGCGTCGCGGCGAACTCTGGCGCTTCGATAACTCGGCCGGCGCCGACCAGATCACGCTCGCCGATGTCGGCAATGACGCCTACATCGTGGATGACTCCACGGTGGCGAAGACCAGTGCCACCAATACGCGCTCGGTTGCCGGGAAGATCCGTGACGTCGACGCTCAGGGCGTCTGGATCTACCTGTAACCCGCTCGCCCGGCTGTCTCCTGCAGGCAGCTAACTCCACCATCCCGGAGCCCAACAGAAAATGGAAATCAACCGCCAGAACTTGGACGCGATGTTTCGCGGCTTCAATCTGACCTTTCAGGGTGCGTTCGATGCGGCGCCCTCCGACTTCGGTCAGATCGCCATGACCGTTCCGTCCAGCACCAGCCAAGAGGTCTACGCCTGGCTGGGCAAAAACACCCGCTTCCGCGAGTGGATCGGCGACCGCGTCGTGCAGAACCTCGCGTCCAACGACTTCACGATCAAGAACAAGCCGTGGGAAAACACCATCGGCGTCGAACGTGAGTCGATTGAAGACGACACCTACGGCCTCTACAAGCCGGCTATCCAGCAGTTGGGCCAGGACGCGAAAGAGCATCCGGACGAGCTGGTGTGGGGCCTTTGGAAAAACGGCTTCTCGCAGCCTTGCTACGACGGCCAGTACTTCTTCGATACGGACCATCCGGTTGGTATCCCAGGCGGTGGCATCACGTCCGTTTCCAACTTCCAGGGTGGTACCGGCACGGGTTGGTACTTGCTGGACACCTCGCGGATGGTCAAGCCGATCATCTACCAGGTACGCAAGCCGTACACGTTCGTAGCCATGGACAAGGAAGACGACGAAAACGTCTTCCACCGCAAGGAGTTCCTGTACGGCGTTGACGCCCGCTCGAACGTCGGCTTCGGTCTGTGGCAACTGGCATTTGCCAGCCGCGAAGCGCTCGACTCCAAGTCGTTCAGCGATGCCTACGCGCAGATGCGCGCTTACAAGGGTGACAACGGCAAGCCGCTGAATATCCGTCCGAAGCTGCTCGTGGTGCCGCCCAACCTGCGCGAGCAAGCGCTTGAAGTCGTCAAGGCTGAGCGCAACGCCATGGGCGCGACCAACATCAACAAGGACGTCGTCGACGTGCTCGACACGTCGTGGCTCTCTTAACCGCATAACACCCCGCCGCGAGAACGCCCGCGCGACGCCATAAGCGCGGGGGAAGGAAGCCAGGAACCCGTGGCGCTGTAGCTGGGTTCCTGAGCGAACCGGACAACCCAATCAGGAGGGCCTTATGCCCAAGCAAGTCAAGGTTTTGCGCGTTGTTGCCAAGCGGGACGGTTTTCGTCGTGCCGGCATGGAATTCGGCGCCGTTCCGAAAAATCTCCCGCTGGAAGAGATTCCTAAACACGTACACACGGCGATCACGGGCGACCCGTCTCTGGTCTCCTTCCAGGTCGTGATGCACCAGCGCGAGGACGGAACCCTTGTCGACATACCTCAGCCGGACTTGGACGACACGGACAGCCGCAAGGCTGAGCTGGAAAAACTGGCCGCAGCGCTGCAAGCCGACCAGGAGCGGCTTGACGCCCGCGCGATGGAACTGGATGACCGCCGGGACGAGCTGAGCAAACGCGAGCACGAGCTGGACGCGCGCCAGCACGAGCTGGACCAGCGCGAAGCCGGGTTGGCAGCGCGTGAGAAAGCCGTGGCCAAGGCCGAGTCCGCCACCAAGAAGTCGGGCGGTTAAGCGGCCATGACGTACTGCACCCAGGCCGACCTAGTGCGCGAGTTCGGCACCGAAGAGCTGGTCCAGCTCACGGACCGCGCCGATCCGCCCACCGGTCAGATCGACGCGGAGCGCGTGGCCCAGGCCATCGAGACGGCCACCGCCGAAATCAACGTGTACCTGGAGGGGCGCTACCCCTTGCCGCTGGCCAGCACGCCCACCGTGCTGCGCCGCGTGGCGGTCGACCTGGCGCGGTACTACCTGTCCAACGACGTCCTGGACGACTCCCCGGTGGCGCTGCGCTATGCACGCCAGCTCAAGCTGCTGCGGGGCATCGCTGACGGCACGCTGTCGCTGGGCCTAGATACGGCGGGAGTCGTCCAGCTGCCGGCCAACACGGTCCAGGTGTCCGCAGGCCGCAACGACTGGGGGAACAACTGGTGAGCGCGACCGGAGACTACTTCGCCATCGAACAGCCGCTGGTCGACCGCATCAAGGTTGTGCTCCCAGACGTGCCCCACGTCATCACCGCCGAAGACGCCGAAACCGCCAAGGATTGGCGCAGAGCGCCCAAGGCGGCTCACGTCATCTATGTGGGCGATGAGGTCGGTCAAGGCGCTGCCATGCAGGGCGGCGGCGGTGTCCAGCTCACGTCGCAGCTCTGGATGGTTGTGCTGCAGGTCAAGCACTCCGGAACCGTCCAGAGCGGTGCAGGCGCGCGACGCATTGCCGGCCCCCTGATCTGGCAGCTCCTCCAGGGCTTGGTGGGACACCAGCTGCTGCCCACCTGGGCTCCGTTGCGCCGCGCGCCCGGTCCGAAGGCAGGCTATCAGGACGGTTTCGGCTACTACCCCTTTGTTTTCCGCACCAACAACCTGATTCGAGGAAAAGCATGACCACCCAAAGCAAGGTCGCCATCGAACTGCTCAAGCCGCACAAGCACGACGGCGAGAAAAAGGACGCAGGCACCACGATCCACGTCCACGAGCACGACGCCGAATGGCTGAAACAGCACGGCGTGGGCAAGGCGGTCGCAACCGAGACCGCACCCAGCAGCCGCCAGCGTTAAACGCCCGGTCGCACTTTCTCAACTCCCGGAGAACCCAGCATGGATTTGCAACCCTACTACTACGGCCAGGGCAAGGTCTTTGGCGGCATGCGCGTCAACGGCGTCGTGAAGTCGCTGCGTTGGCTGCTCGATGTCAGCGCCCTGGATGCCGAATTCCAGGTCGAAGTGAAGAAGGCCAAGGAAAGCTACTCGGGCCAGGCCGCGACGGTGGTCAAGATCATCGCCGGCAAGTCGGCCAGTCTGTCGATGACTGCGATGCAGCGTTCGTCCGAAAACCTGGCGCTGTTCCTGCACGGCACCGCCACCAAGGGCATCGCCGGCACTGTGACCGGTGAAGCGCTGCCCGCTGGGCTCGCTGCAGGCGACCGTATCGCGCTCGCGCACCCGGCCGTCACAAATCTGGTGCTGACCGATGCGGCGGCGACGCCGGTGCCAGTGGATGCGTCCAAGTACGTCCTGGACCCGACCTACGGGGCCATCGACATCAAGGATGTGACCGGCACCACGCAGCCCTGGAAGGCAGCCTACTCGTACGGCGCGGCCGAATCGGTGTCGATCTTTACGTCGCCGCAGCCCGAGTTCTTCCTGCGCTACGAGGGCATCAACCTGGCCGACGAAGGCAAGCCGGTGATCGCCGAGTTCTACCGCGTGTCGACCGATCCGCTCAAGAAGCTGTCGATGATCAGCTCGGGCGATATCGCAGGCATGGAGGTGACTGGCGAAATCATGCTGGACCCGACGCGCGCCTACAGCGCCGAGTTCGGCCAGTTCGGCCGCCTCGTGCAGTTGCCGGCTGCCGCTTAACGCCAGGAGCAGCCGGAAGCTATGAGCCTGACGACAACGGTCCCCATCGGCACGCACACCGTCCTGGTGCGCGAGCTGACGGTGGAAGAGATCCGTGCCTGGTTCGCGCGCATACGGGACCCTCAGCAACAGCTCGACGTGGTCGATGCGCTGATGTTCCGCGACGTGTCTGTCGCAGACATCCTAGCCAGCACCGACCTGACGGCGGAAGCCTTTGGCAGCCTGGCGCCGAGCGAGATCCGCACGCTGATCGAAAAGATCAAGGAGGTGAACCCGGATTTTTTCGAGCTGCGGGCACGGCTGGCGGAAATCGGAAATCGCGCCGCGCCCGACCTGGCGAGTTCGAGCGCACCGTCTGTGCCCTGATCAGGCTCGGGCATCCGAACGCCTGGAAGTACCCCTGGGCCGTCTACCTGGCGGCCTGGGAAGAGATCAAGCAATCCAACCAGAAGTAACCCCGCGCCGTACCGGCAACACGGCACGGCGCGGGCTTTAACCGTCTACCGTCGCCATGGATATCGAACTGAGTCTGAAGCTCAAGCTGTTGGCCCAAGAGTTCGTCCGGGCCATGGGCGAGACGACGTCGGAGACGGATCGGTCCTTTAACACCATGCGTCAAGGCGCCCGAGCGGCGTCCGACGACATCGAGACAGCGTTTAACACGCTGGGCATCCAGAGTTCCAATCAGATTCTGGCTGGCATCGAGCGGATCGAAGCCGCCTACAAGCGCCTGGCCAGCAGCGGCGAGGCGTCGACGCAAGACCTGATCCGCGCAGCACGTGCAGCCAAACAGGAGATCGAGCAGCTGAACCGCTCGATGTCGACAGACAACACGGCCGCCGCCTGGGGCACGCTGGGCGTGCGCTCCCTCAAAGACATCCAGGTCGAGATCTCGCAGGTCCGCTCGGCGTACTACACGCTGGCCGCCAGCGGCAAGGCATCGATGGCCGACCTGGAGCGAGCGGCTGCAGCCGCCGACCAGCGCATTGCCGAGCTGCAGCGCGAGATCGCTGGTACCAGTTTCGAGGATGGCTTTGTCACGCTGGGCATCCGGTCGTTTGAGGAGCTGCGCGCCGAGATCGCCCGCGTACGTGATGCCTACCAGGTCCTGGCCAACTCCGGACGCTTGAGTGGTGTCGAGCTGGCGCGGGCTGCAGAAGCTGCAGAGAGCCGCATCGCTGCTCTGAACCGGGAGCTGAAAGGCGACAAGGCCGACGCCGGCATCGAGGCGTATCGCACGCTAGGCATCCGCGCCTTTGCCGACATCCGTGCCGAGGTCGAACGCACGCAGGCCGCGTATCGCACGCTGTCGCAAAGCGGCAAGCTGTCGGCCGAAGAGCAGGCGCGCGCCTTGGCCGCCACCCGTGAACGTGTCGCTGCGCTCAAGCGCGAGCTGGCCACGGCCGGCAACGAACAAGCGTACGAGGTCCTGGGCCTGCGCTCCCTGCAGGCGGTACGCGCCGAACTGGCGCAGACCGAGGCCGCGTATAAGCGCCTGGCCACGACGGCCAACCTGCCGGCCGCAGAACTGTCGCGCGCAGCCACGGCCGCGCGCCTGCGCATGCGTGAGCTGAACACTGAGCTGAACGGCGGTGTCGCTGCAGCGCAGGCGCACAACGGTGCCATGGGCGGTGTTGTGCAGTCGGTGCTTGCGGCGGCGGCGGCCTATGTCGGCTTCCAGACCGTTCTGTCCGGCGCACGCATGGCCATGCAGGATGCGCTGGCGCTGGACCGCATCAAGACCGGTTTAACGGCGATCACGGGATCGTCTGAGAAAGCAACGGCTGAGTTTGGGTTCATCCGCCAGGAAGCCCAGCGCCTGGGCCTGGACCTGGCCACCGTCTCCAAGGAATACACCAAGCTGGCCGCCGCAACGCGTGGCACCACCCTGGAGGGGCAGAAGACCCGCGACGTTTTCTCCGCCGTCACCGAGGCGTCCACGGTGCTGGGCCTGTCGTCCGAGGAGACGGCCGGGGCGCTGCTGGCCATCCAGCAGATGGTGAGCAAGGGCACGGTGGCGGCCGAAGAGCTGCGCGGCCAGCTCGGCGAGCGTCTGCCTGGCGCGTTCCAGATCGCAGCTCGTGCCATGGGTGTGACCACCCAGGGCCTGGGCCACATGCTGGAGCAAGGCGGCGTCGCGGCCGACGTGTTCCTGCCCAAGTTCGCGGCCGAGCTGCGCAAGACATTCCAGGACGGTCTGCCGGCGGCGATGACATCGGCCCGCGCCGAGTTTGCCCGCCTACAGAACCAAGTGTTCGAGACGGCCGCATCGGTTGGTAAGTCGGGGCTTAACGAGCGCCTGGCCGAGGCCGCACACTTGCTGTCCGAGAAGCTGGCCGATCCGCGCGTGCAGCAGTTCCTGCGCGAGACGGGCATTTCGCTGGGCAACATGGCCGTTGCCGTGGCCAAGGTCTCGGGCGAGCTGGTCAAGATCGGCCAGATCGCCGGTGCCGGGCTCCTGGTTGGCAAGCTGACGGGTGGATTCGCTGCCGCTGGCCAAGCTGCCGCCGAAGCCGGCCGCCAGGTCGGTGTCCTGCAGGCTGGCGCCATGGCGCTGTCGCGCTTGAGCGTCTACCTGACTATCGGCCTGATCGGCATCGAGGCCGTGCGCGCTGGCGTCAAGCTGCTGTCGGACTACGCCCTGGAGCATCGGTCGCTAGGCGAAGCCGAGCGTGCCCGCATGGCCCAGCTCCAGGGGCAACTGCCGGCGCTCAAGGCCGCGACCGAAGCCCAGCAGCAGTACGCCAACGTGCAGCTGCGTTCGGCTGACGAGCTGCTGAAGCTGTCGCCCCAGCAGCTGGCCGCCTACCGCGAGCAACTGGCCGCCAAGAAGGCGCTGCAGCTGGCGGAGATGGGCCTGGCCATGCGTACCGAGGAGCTGACCGGCCTGCAGCTGCAGCAGGAAAAAGGCGGTCGTAACAGCGCCAGCATGGTGAAGCTGCTGTCCGAGCAGCACGCCGAGGCCGGCCGCCAGGCGCAACGCTGGCAGGTCGAGCTGGGCCAGACCAACGCCGCGCTGACCGCCCTGGACGCTGCCACCAAGGGCACCGCGAGCAACGTTAAGGCAACCATCCTGCCGGCGGTCAATCAGCTGCTGGCGGCATTCGATGCCCAGATTGCCCGCAGCCCGGAAGTCGCCACGGCCCTGGGCAAGGTGTTCGAGGGCCTGGACAGCAACAACCTGGCCAGCGTCCAGGCCGTGGTGGCCACCCTGGACGAGCTGGCCGTGCGCGGCAAGGCGAGCGCCCTGCAGATCCGTACGGCGCTGGAAAAGGAGCTGAACAACATCCCGCTCGATGGCCTGGTGCGTTTCCAGACCATCGCGCAGGCAGCGTTCGGTAGCAGCGCCGATGATGCACGCCGGCTCTCCAGCGTCCTGGACACCACGTTAAAGATCGCCCTGGACAAGATGGGGCTGTCTGTCGAGTCCGCGCGCACGGGCCTATCCAAGCAGTTTGCAGACATCCAGATGGCGTTCGATGCGTTGGTGTCCAACGCTCGCGTCAAGGCCCCGGAGATCCGTGCGGCCACCGAGAAGCTGATCGACTCGGCCAAGACTGCGCAGGAGCTGCAGGCAGTGCAAGCGCAGCTGAACAGCCTGGCAGATAGTGGCCGCGCGTCGGCCGACCTGATGGCCGCCTCGTTCGCCAAGGTGACCAACCGCCTGCGCGAGTTGTCGTCTGCCAGCGTGCAGGCGGCCCGCGACCAGACCCAAGTGGTGCAGGCCCAGGCGGAGGCGCAGCGCGCGACAAACGACGTCACGCGCGCCAATGCTCAGCTCGTGCGAGAAGGCCGGGCGCTGTACGTCGCCCAGACCAAGGCCCAGCAGGAAGGCACGCTGGCGGCCAAGGATGCCGCCGTAGCCCAGCAGGCCGTCGTGGATGCCGCCCGCGCCGCCGTCGCTGCAGCCGAGGCCGAGGCCCGCGCGCAGAAGGACGCAGCTGCTGCAGTCGAAGCCCAAGCCCGAGCCAAGGAAGCCGAGCGCCGCGCCCAGCTCGAAGACACCGACAAGGCACGCCTGGCGTCCGAGCTGGCCAAGGCCACTGCAGATGAAGCCGCGCGCCTGGCTGAGAACAGCCGCCAGGCCGCCATCGAGGCCAAATCGTTGGCGGATGGCTGGAGCGCCGTGGCCGACCAGGCCAAGGCTGCCGCCAGCGACGTGGCCGAAGCTGGCAACGCTGGTGGGGAAGCTGGCCAGAAGGTTGCCGGCAGTATCGGTGACGGTGTTGCGACGATCATCAACGGCATCCGCGAAAGCGTGCGGGCACTAGGCGACGATGCCGAACAGCGCTTCGCCCAGATGACCGGCATGTTTAACGGGCCGACTGACGCGGCGGGCAAACTCGCCAAGAGCCTGGCTGACGCCCGCTTCGAGCTGGGGTACCTGCAGAGCAACAAGCCCATTGGGGACGCCGTTGGCCTGAGCACGGCACTGGTCAACATGGCCCAGGCTGCAGCGCGCGTGAAGGTCGATACGCTGGAGAGTCGCGTCAACATTGAGCGGATGGCCGCCAGCGCGCTGGCTGGCGCCAACGCTGCGCAGTTGCTCGCACGTGGCTACAGCGGTGTCGGCGACGCCATCCGCCAAAGCACGCGCGACGCCGTCTCACAGTCGGAGAGCCTGGCCAGCAATGCGCGCGGCATCCACGAAGAGCTGCTGCGCATGCAGGGCAAGGAAGAGGAAGTCGAACAGCGCCGCTACAAGCAGCGCCTGCTCGATCTCGACCTGGAATTCAAGATCGCCAACGCCAAGATGGTGACGGCCCAGGCTGAAGCCAAGACGCCAGAAGACCGGGCCGCGCTCGCCCAAGCCGCCCGCGACCTGCAGACGGGCTATCAAAGCGCCAAAGCCGACCTGGCCGAGATCCACAAACGGACCATGGCCGATATCGCCGATGAGAAGCGCGCCAAGCAGCAGGCTGCCGAAGAAGAGGCGCGGCGCACAGAGGAGCAGCGCCTGCAGGCCCTGCAGACAGCCGCCCAGGAAAAGACAACCAACCGACTGGATGCGGTCGATCAATCAGCTCAGCAGGCGTCTGCTGCTGCCTCTGCAGCCAATGCGCAGACGGAACCGGCCAGGCGCGTACGCATTGAGCTGGCGACGAAAGACGGAACCATCGAGGCCGACATCAATGCCAAGGATGAAGACGCATTTATCAGACTCATGCAGCAAGCGAAGGAGCGCGCGTAATGAAGCTCACTAACCAGGTCTCAGGCGTGGTGCTGCAGCTTCACCACGATCTGCTTTGGACTGATGAGCACTCCTGGACAAAGGCGGTCACCACTACGACCTATGCCATCACCGGTGCGCTGCTTGTGCAGGCCGCCACGCGCAAGACCGGCCGCCCGATCACCCTGGCGCCACCCAACGAGGAAATGGCCTGGTTGCCACGCTCTACGGTCGACGCGCTGCACGACTGGGCCGATATCGCAGGGCTGCAGATGACGCTGGAAATGGAAGACGGCAAGACCCGCAACGTCCAGTTCCGCCATGCCGACGGCGCCATGGATTCGCGGCCAGTCAAAGGTTTCCCTTCTCCCCAGCCAGACGATCCGTTCCTGGCCACGATCCGCTTGATGGAGATCTAAATGCCGATTCAAACCGGTGACATCAAACTGCTGCAGTCGGAAGTGCTGCTCGATACCGACAACGGCGGCGGCCGGATGACGGCCAACGAGGTGGTGGACGGCCTGTCCAACAACCTCTTCCCGGACATTTCCGAGCTGGACCGGACCTACGGCCGCATCGCGCTGCGCAAGGCGTTCCCGGCCGTCATGACCAGCACCACGGACGCTTACTTCGGTTGCAACCTGGTCGTTGCAAAGGCCCCGGACGATCCCAACGTCTCGATGACGATGTTCACGACCCGCAACTGGTTCGACCATCGCAGCGACGCGGCCAACGGCGTGCAGTCCTACCTGGCCAAGTCCGTTAAATGGGCCGGCCAACTGCTCGGCACGCAACTGCAGGGCCAGCGCTCGGTGCAGCTTCTGCTGAAGGTCGGTGATCCGGTACCGAAGATCGGGCAGACGCTCGTCCTGGTGCAGTTCGAGGGCTTGCCGACCGAGTTCTCCCAATACGTGCGCGTGTCGGACGTTAAGACCACCACACGCCAGTTCAACTACAACAACGGCACGGCAGGCGGCATCACGTTCACGGGCGTCATGGCGACGCTTACGATCTCGTCGCAACTGCTCTACACGTTTAACGGCCCGGAGCCGACCCCCTACGACAACGGCGCCGCTCAAGCGATCTGCCGCGACACCGTTGTGGCCAACGCCGCCAACTACTACGGCGTGTCGGACTTGATCGAGGCGGTGGCGCCTGGCGACGTGAATATCGGCGTTAAGTCGATCTATTCGCAGTTGGTGCCCAGTGCCCAGCAGAGCACGCCGCTGGCCAACTTGAACGCGGCCGGCAACTACAACCCAGCCGTGCAGTCCGGCCAGACGCGCCAGGCTATCCCGGTGATCATCAGCGGCGCGTATCCGCAGCTGATCTATGTGCCGACCGCCATCAAGCCGGGTTCGCTCACGCTCGGGGCTTGTTCGGACGACGGGGCCGGCAACCTGATCATCACCTCCAACAACGTGGTGGTCGGCACCGTTGCCTACACCACCAACACGATCACGCTCAGCCAGTCGATGGGGCAAACCGGCCAGGTCAGCCTGAGCTGGATGCCGGCCGGCGTGCCGGTCATGGTGGCAAACACCGCGTCGATCGACATCAACCAGACGAATCGGCAGAACGTCTTCGTTCAAACGCTGGCACCTTTCCCGGCACCGCGGCGTCTGCAGATCTCCTACATGGCACAGGGGAACTGGTACACGCTCACGGACACAGGCGGCTCCGGCGGCTTCGGTGCGATCAAGGGCAGCGACCCATCACTCGGTGCCGGCACGATCAACTACGCGACCGGTACCGTCACGCTGACGCTCGGGGCGTTGCCCGATGACGGCTCGTCGCTGATGTTTGCCTGGTCGTCGCCGGTGCAGTACTTCAATCGCTCGGACACGACGCCGCCGGCCCCGTGGGTCAGCTTCTTTATTACGCCGACCGACAGCACGCAGCAGCTCGTCATGGGCACCGTCAACGTGACCTGGCCGAAGCCTGGTGGCGGCAACTACAGCGCCACCGTGGTATCGGACACCCAGAAGATCACGGGCGACGCCACGGGCTATATCCGCTGGTACAACGGCCAGTACGAGATCCGCCTATCGCCCAATGTGCTGCCGGCGGGCGGCACCACCTTCACGTTGAACTACAACCTGGGCAGCAAGAAGACCAAGCATTTCACGGCACCGCTGCGCGATGGCAATGCCGACCTGAACCTGGTGCTGGATGACAAGAACATCGTCCCCAGCTCGCTGAAGGTGACCTGGAACGTGCTCATCAACGACTACAGCACGATCTCGAACGTCCCCGCGCAGATGCAGTACTTCCAGACTGACCCCTATGCGACCGCGCAAGGTGACAGCACGGGCAAGCTGCGCCAGTACAAGGCAGATGGCACCAACACGGTGGTCGATCACAGCGCGGTCGACTACGTCAATGGCCTGGTGAAGTTCAAGCCGGACGTGATCGTGAGCGTGCCGCAGCCCGTGTACCAGTCCAACGTGATCGGATACATGCGCAACGCGAATGGTGGTCTGAGCGGCCCGGACTTCTTTAACCCGGTCTATCAAAACACGCTGGTCGGCATCAACTATTACCCCGTCGCGGCCACCTATCCCAACGACGCCAGCGGCTCGGTCGACGTCGAGTACATGACCACCACGGGCAGCGCACAGCAGCAACAGGTGACCGTCTCCGAGTGGAAGTTCGACCTGACGTACCAGTACAACGAGCCGCTGGTGCCTGGGTCTGTGATGTTCGCCTGGGGCGGCAAGGTGTACTACGAGCTGAACGGCACGCTGTTCTGCGACTTCAATGCAGGGACAAACAGCGGCACCGCCGCCGGCACCATCAACTACGCCACCGGCGAAGTCTCGATCACCACCTACACGCCAGGTGGCGGCAATGGGGTCAGCCTCCTGTCGCTGCTGACAACCGTAACGGGCCAGCCGGTGGACTTCCTGAGCTTCCGCGTACCGCAAGCCCCGGTGGTGCCGGGCAGCCTGCAGCTCCAGTTCAGCCCGGTGACGGGTGGCACGGTGACGGCCACATCGAACCCGGACGGCACCATCACCGGCACCAACTGCTTCGGCTATATCAACTACCAGACCGGCGTCGTGAACATGCGCTTCGGTCGAATGGTGACGGCAGCGGGCAATGAGAGTGCCATCTGGTACAACCCTGATGCCGTGACGACGGACGGCAAGATTTTCAAGCCGTATCCGATCTTCGCCAACACGGCCACCTACAACGCCGTGGCGTATTCGTACCTGCCGCTAGACAGCTCGATCCTGGGCCTGGACCCGGTGCGCCTGCCCGTCGACGGCCGCGTGCCGATCTTCCAGAAGGGCTACGTGGTGGTGGTCCACCACACCGAGCAGATCCCGTTCCCCAACGCGAACGCGGGCACAAAGGTCAGCGCAACGCGCGTGCGCCTGGCTGTCGGCCGAGTGATCGACAGCTCGGTGCCGTACAAGGTCGTGGACCCGAGCATGTACTCGACGGACCTTAACGCCGGCACTTGCACCTTGGGTGGCTCGATCAACACGAGCGGCTACAAGCTGCCGCTGGTGTTCGAGAACCGCATCGAGGACATGGCGCAGACGTCCGACGTGCAGATCAACGGCCGCCTGGCGCTGACGCGTCAACTCACCCACAACTTCCCGGTACCAGGCTCGAAGGTCTCTTCGGCCCTGATCGCGGGCGACCTGCAGGCGCAGGCGCTGAACATGTTTGCGCAGGCAACCTGGAGCGGCGCATGGTCAAACGCGCTGATTGGTGCTGCACCCACGGCCAACTACAACAACGCGCAGTACCCAATTCTGGTCACCAACAAGGGCGCGCTGCAGGAACGCTGGGCGTTGATGTTCACCGACCCGCAGAACTTCCGAGTCGTAGGCGAGCAAAGCGGCCAGGTGGCAACCGGCAACGTCAACCAGGACTGCGCACCCAACAACCCTGCAACCAATCAGCCGTACTTCACCCTTCGCGCTGCTGGCTGGGGCGGTGGCTGGCAGGCCGGCAACATCCTGCGGTTTAACACCACGGCCGCCAACTTCCCCGTGTGGGTCGCTCGTACGGTCCTGCAAGGGCCTGCCACGGTGCAGGACGACACCTTCCAAATCCAGATTCGCGGCGACATCGACCGTCAATAGAGGACCCACCATGACCGTTAAATTCTTTGCGAGCACAGACAAGGGCATGCCCACGCCGTCGAGCGCGGCCGGCGCCCTGGCGGCCTTTCTCGATGTCTGTCTGAATACCGGGTACAACGCTCAGACCGCCACATCGCTGACCCAGACCGCCGGCACGGCCACGATGGTGCTCAACAGCGGCCACGGCTTCAACCCGGACCAGAAGGTGCTGGTGTCGGGGGCAAACGAAGCGGGGTACAACGGTGAGCAGACGATCCTGTCCACCACCAGCACGTCGATCACCTTCGCGGTGCCGAGTAACACGGCCGCGACTGCCACGGGCACGGTGAGCGTCAAGGTGGCGCCGCTGGGCTGGAACATCGCCTTCACCGGCACGAACAAGCGCGTGTACACGCCGTCTGTGCCGCAGAGCCTGGGCTTTTTCCTGCGCGTGGATGACACCGGCAGCGTGGCGCGCGTGCGCGGCTATGAGAGCATGACCGACGTGGACACTGGCGTGGGGCCGTTCCCGACAGATGGCCAGATCAACGGCGGTGGCTTCTGGAGCAAGCAGTACTCTACCTACGCGGTGCAGTGGGCGTTGTTTGGAGACGAACGCATTTTTTACCTTCTGCTGTTCCCGCAAGGCGTATCGTCGGTAGGTCCGCTGGTGGGCTTCGGAGACATCAATGCCCAATCGTCGGCAGACGCTTATGCCTGCATGCTGGCCTGTGTCCCCACCGATTTTTCGTACACCAACGGGGCGCTGGCGGGCGACCTGTCGTTCCCCCAACAGGCCAGCAGCAACGGCATCTTCTTCCCGCGTGGGTACACCCAGACGGGCTCGGCCAAGCAGGCGTTCCTGGCCTCCTTCGGTATCCCGATGGGCTCGGTGTACAGCGGCACTGGCAACGCCAACAACGGCAGCGCCGTGGGCTTGTCGTTCCCGAACCCGGCGGACAACGGCATCTTCGTGAACGCCCCCTATGTGGGACACGATGCCGGCCTCCGTGGTCAATTGCCGGGGCTGTACCACACCTGCCAGAACTGGTTCAGTAACTACAACCACCGGGACAAGATTCCCGGCACCGATGCGCTGGTGGGCAAGAAGCTGATGGTCATCCGCACCGGCACGCCGAGCGGCGGCCTGTCGTACTACGGCATGGTCGGCATCGACATCACCGGCCCGTGGCGCTAGGGGGCGGCGATGGCGATTCTTCCGAATGGCAACGTCGTCTTGCTGCTGCATTGTGATGACGCCGCCGGCTCTACGGTCCTAGCCGACTCGTCGCAGTACGCGCAGCTGGCCAAGTGCTATGGCACGTGCGCTCTCAGCACGGTGCAGTCGATGTTTGGCGGCAGCTCGGTGAAGACCGGCAGCGCAAATGGCAGTTTCTTTGCCGTGGGCACCAACCAGACGATGGACTTCGGCGTCGCCGACTTCACGGTCGAGAGCTTCGTCTATCCGGTCTCGCAGGGGGCGGATGGCGGCGCGGTATTCGGGCGCTGGGACGGCACAAACAACGACTTCCTGGTTGCGCGCAATAGCGACGGCTCGCTGGCTGTGTATGTCAACGGCAGTTTGCTGTTCTCGACCTCGGCCGGTGACCTGCCGCTGAATGCCTTCGCTCACGTGGCCTTGGTCCGTGCCTCGGGTGTGGTGACGCTTTACGTTAGCGGGGCGGCCAAGGGCTCAGCCGCGTACGCGCTTGCAATCCCTTGCACGCACGGTGTCCCGCTGTACTTCGGCCAAGCCAACCAGTCCGGGGGCGCCACCTGGTCGGAGGCGTACTACGACGAAATCCGCGTTAGCAACGGCCTGGCGCAGTACCTAGCACCGTTCTCACCTCCCACTGCAGCGTTTGGGGGCGCGGACCAAGTGCTGGCCTACAAAAACGTCGTGATCAACGATGCACCAATCGCGTATTGGCCCCTGAATGACGCCTCCGGGACTTCGTTGGCGGACGTGATGTCGAATCCAGCCAATGCCACGGCTTCGGGCGGAGTCACGGTAGCCCAAGCGGCGATTGCTCCAGGTCTGGGCACCTGCTTGCTGCTGGATGGCAGCACCAACCGCATCGACATCGCCCCGTCAGTAACCAAGTTCGCCATTGCGGGCGCGATCACAGTCGAAGGCTGGGTGAAGTACTCGCAGTCGGGTGGCGGCAATATTTTTAGCTGCGCTTACAACAACGGCTTCCGCGTGCAGATCGGTGGTGGAGCGGGCGGTAGTGGCGTGAACGTGATCTTTAACGCCGCCAACGTCCTGTCGTCACCGGCCAATCTGAGCCCGAACACGCTGTATCACGTGGTGGTGACAGCCAGCAGCTCTGGGGTGAAGATCTACGTCAACGGCTCGCTGGTGGCCAGCAACACCACGGCCTGGTCGTCGATGGACGGTTCGGCTGTGTCGCTGGGCTACACAGCCACCGGTAGACCGCTGGAGCCGATGGGCGGCAGTCTGTCGAACGTTGCGGTGTACAGCAAAGAGCTGTCCTCTGATCGTATCGCCGCGCACTACACGTCCGGTCTCGCGTCGCCTACCGCGTCTGCCGACCCGAATTTTGGCGATGTGCTGTTGCTGGTGCAGGGCGATTCCAACTATGTGGATTCGTCGGCCAGCCCGCTGACCGGCACTCCGATCGGTTCGGTGGCGGTGTCCACTAGCACGTTCAAGTTTGGTGGCGGCAGCATCGGGTTCTCGGGCGGGATGTTGAAGTACCCAGGTGCGACGCTATACGCGGCGATGGCCTCGTCGGCCATGACGTTTGAAGCCTGGATCTACCCCACTGCCGGCGGCTCGTTCCAGCGTCTGATGGCCTTCAGCGATGGTACTGCCACGAATTTCCAATATTCGCTGACTATCGACCTCGATAGCAGCAACAAGTTGAAGTTCCTGCAGCTGAGCGGCAACGCCCTGACCCAGATATCCAGCGTCACACCCTTGCCGATGAACCAGTGGTATCACGTCGCCCTGGTGATGAGTGCCGGCACGTTGATGGGATTCGTGAATGGCGTCTTGCAGGGCTCGGCTGCCGTCGGCCCCACAAACAGCTTGTCGGATGGCGCGCTGACCTTGGGGGCCGATTCGAATAACGGCTGGGCCTTCACCGGCTTCATGGACGACGTGCGATTCACCAAGAACGTGGCGCGCTATACGGGCAATTTCACGCCTCCTTCGGCGGCATTCCCGAACACTGCTGGGTCTAACCCGACAGACCCGTATGCCAACAACGTCTCGCTGCTGATCCATTGCGATGGGGCGAACAACAGCACGACGTTCACTGACACGTCGTCCTACGTCCACGCGGTGACGGCCACGGGCAATTGTGTGGTCTCGACAACGAACCCCAAGTTCGGTAGTGGCTGTGCTTTGTCGCAGGGCGCCTGGGTCGACCACCTGGAAATCTCCAACAGCAACGCACCGGAGTTTGACCTGGCTTCTGCTGACTTCACGGTGGAGGGTTGGGTGTTGGTGACCGGGCTGGGTGCATCGGGGGGCGCCATGATCGGCCGTTGGGGTATTGGCCCAAGCACCAATGCGGACTGGATCGTGTATATCAGTCCCAGCCGTCAGGTGGGGCTCTACATCAACGGCGGCCAGACGTTGCCGGAAAGCTCCAGCTCGGCATTGCCGAACGACGGCAACTACCACCATGTGGCTGTTACTCGTCAGGGCAGCACGCTGCGGTTGTTCATCGACGGCACCCAAGTAGGCACCGCTACGTTCTCGGGCACCGTCCAGAACTCGCTGGGCCAGCCGATGCGGACCCACGTGTGGAATGACAACGTGAACAGTCGCTTGGATGGCCGTCTCGACGAGATCCGCATCACCAAGGGCGTAGCGCGCTATACGGCGAACTTCACGGTGCCGACCACCGCCTTCCCCAATCCAGGCGTGGCTCCGGTGATCCAGAAGTACACCAAGTTCATCGGCACTCAGTCGCGCCTGGTGAAGAACATCCGCAGCCTGGCGCCAGGCAACACCAACCGCATCTTCCGTACGCACCGCGTCACCGACTACTACGACGGCGGATCGAAGCCGATCGCCGGCAAGGTCACGGTGAATGACAACCCAGACAGTCGGATGGTGCGGCTGTTCGACCTGCGAAGTGCGCGTCTCCTGCGTGTCACCTGGAGCGCGGCTGATGGCACGTACTCCTTTCCAGGCATGGACCCTAACCGCGACTATTTCGTGGTGGGTCACGACTACACGAAGACGTTTAACGCCGTGATCCAAGACCGGGTGAGGCCCGCATGACGCTGAATTTTGCCCAGACGGTTCTCACGGATCGATTGCAAGCCCTGACCCGAGCGCTTGATGCCGACGCTGCACCTGGACGCATCAACCTCTACAGTGGCCCGCGTCCGGCGCCAGGAGCGAATGTCACCAGCCAAACACTGCTGGCGTCCATCCCGTTCCAAAAGCCCAGCTCTGGCGGCGTCGTTAACAACGTGCTGACGTTGAACTACGTGGCCGGCCCGGTCCTGGCCGTGGGCACGGGCGTCGCTGTTTGGGCTCGCTTTGTCGACGGCGGCGGGGGATACGTTGCTGACATGGATGTGTCGCCCGTCCTGATGCCGGACGGGCTGCCAGGCACATCTGAAATCCAACTCGACAACACACAGATATATGCCGGCGGCTCGGTCACCATCCGAGACGTTGCGAAGCTGACGGAGCTTTGAGTCGATGCCCGGCTATACCCCGTCCACCGATCTGGATTTCTCCGGCGAGTATGTGCCGCCAGCAGGGAATGCGGTCGACCTGGCCATGCCCGCGTCGGGCGGCCCGGTTGCGAACCGTGGGTCGGTGCGCCTGGTGTACGCCAAGCCAGTGCTGGCAATCGCCGCAACGGTCGCCAAGCCCCCCAATCGTGACGCGCACTTGGCGATGGTTAAGGCCGTGCCGGTACTGCGCGTGGTGGCGCATTACGACCTGTTGGTGACGCGGCCGTTTGGCCCGGAAGTGCACGTCCGCCATCAATCCGCGAGCCGCACGCGGGCAGACACACGGGGCGAGTACCAGGTCGGCACGCCGGCGTCGGCCGACGTCGTCACCGAGTGGAACACGGCGCAGAAGCTGGCCGACGCGGTCGTGCGCGACGAGTGGCAAAGCTCAACTCCGCACAAGGTGGTTGGCCGTCTGCAGCACCAGGTCGCCAAGCCGCTGGCTGGCAATGCTATCGGTGGCAAGTTCGTTGACCTGGTGCCGCACAAGCCCCTGTCGCGGGTGCGCTGGCAGAAGGCACAGCCGGGCAACATCTCCGCCATAGGTTTCCGCCACCAGCAAGGCATCCCGATCAAGCGCACGTCGGCCGAGCCATGGCAGATGGCCAAGCCATTTGGCGGCTCTCCCATGCTCATGACGTCCAAGGTGGGCACGCCATTCTCGGCGCTGGACCGTGTGCGCTGGCAAGGCAGCCGGCAGGCGCCGGCTGGCAAAGAAGACGACAGCAAGCCACCAGTTAAGCCGCCGTACCAAGGCACCGGCGACCTGGTGTTCATTTGCCCGTGGCTGGACTACGCCGGCGACGACGTGCTGCTCAAGTTCGGCAAGTACCCCTGCAAGGAAGCCGAGCCAAAACCACCAGGCACGACCATCGTGGTGCCTGTTAAGAGGGTCTATATCGTGATCAACAACGTGCTGCTGCGGCGAGTTGACGGCAACGTGGAGCTGCCGACCACCTCCCTGTCGCTGACCATCGAGGCAGACGGCTGGACATGGGGCTTTAACGCTGCCATCGAGCGAAGCGCAGAGGATGCGGTGGCCCCAGCAAGTGACGGCACGCCCGTCGAGCTGGAGGCAGTCATCAACGGTACCGCGTACCGCCTGCTGGCCGACAAACGACGGCGCGACCGCGAGTTTGGCAAGGCCGTCGTACGCGTTACCGGTCGTGGCAAGTCGGGCATCTTGGATGCACCGGATGCACGAATCATGAGCTTTACCAACACGCAGGCCCGCACGGCACAGCAGCTCATGAATGACGCGCTGACCATCAACGGCGCCAGCATCGGTTGGGCCGTCGACTGGCGCCTGACTGACTGGCTGGTGCCCGCCGGCGCGTGGGTCCACCAGGGCACCTACAAGACCGCTCTGCAGGCCATTGCGGGCGCTGCAGGTGCCTACATCCAGCCAGACCCGTCCCTGGCCAAGCTGATGGTGCTACCGCGTTATCCCGTGGCACCGTGGAACTGGGGCACCGTGACGCCCGATTTCGTGTTGCCGTCCGACGTCACCAGCCGAGAGGGGGTCGAGGACGTGCGCCTCCCGCGCTACAACCGTGTGTTCGTCTCCGGCCAGGCTCAGGGCATTCTTGGCCAGGTCACCCGCGCCGGCACGGATGGCAGCATCGAGGCCCCCATGGTCACGGATGCGCTGATCACGCATGCAGACGCGGCGCGCCAGCGTGGCCTGGCCATCCTGGGCGACACCGGCAACCAGGCCCTGTTGTCCCTGCGCCTGCCAGTCCTGCCGGAGACCGGAATCATCACACCGGGCAAGTTTGTGCAATACGTCGACGAAGGCGTGACCCGCATCGGCATCGTGCGCGGCACGTCGGTCGACGTGGGCATGCCCGAGATCTGGCAAACCATTGGAGTGGAAACCCATGTTTCTTAACCCCTACCGCCTTCTGCTCAACCTGCTGCCCGATCCCGCGCTGCAGGTCGGAAAAGTCATCACGATCACGGGGGGAGTGGCCGCCATTCAACTGCCAGGCGGCGGTATGGCGTCAGCGCGTGGCGATGCCGCGCCCAACGATTGGGTGTTCTTCAGGGATGGGCGGATCGAGGGCAAGGCCCCGACGCTGCCGGTGGAAGTAATCGAGGTTTGAGTGAAGAGGGCGACGGCCAGGTGCGCTAACACCAGGCCGCCATCCTGACCCACAGAAGCGAGCTGTGAGCCAAGACCAAGGCCCCCTGCCATGTCGACATAGCGGGCGGAGCCTATCAGTTTTTAACCATGTTAAACAGGCTTGCACATGTATCAGAATGCTGTTCCGGTTGTGCCTTGGATTGGTGGAAAACGGCGCCTAGCCGACAAGCTGTTGCCGTTGTTCCCCGCGCATGAGTGCTACGTCGAGGTGTTTTGTGGCGGCGCGGCGCTGTATTTCCTGCGCCAGGTGCCGGCGGCCGTCGAGGTGTTAAACGACATCAACGGCGACCTGGTCAACCTGTACCGCGTCGTGCAGCACCACCTGGAGGAATTCGTCCGTAGCTTCAAATGGATGCTGTCTGGGCGCCAGGTCTTCAAATGGCAGCAGGACACCAATCCCGAGACGCTGACCGACATCCAGCGCGCGGCGCGCTTCTTTTACCTGCAGCACCATGCGTTCGGTGGCAAGGTTGACGGGCAGTCCTACGGTACGGCCACCACGGCCCCCATGGTGAATCTCTTGCGCATCGAGGAGAACCTGTCGGCAGCGCATCTGCGCCTGGCAGGGACCAACGTCGAAAACCTGCCCTGGGCCGAGTGCGTGCGGCGCTATGACCGCCCGCATACGTTCTTCTACATGGACCCGCCGTACTGGCAAACCGAGGGCTACGGCGTACCGTTCGGGTTCGAGAACTATGTGGAAATGGCCGAGCTGATGCGGACCTGTAAGGGGCGCGTGATGGTGTCCATCAACGACCACCCGGATATCCGCCAGGCGTTCGAGGGGCACCACATGGCCGAGCTGGACATCAAGTACAGCCTGGGCCAGGCGCACGGAAAGCCGCAGACCAGCGGCGAGCTGGTGATCACCAACTGGAAGCCTAGCGACGGGCAGTTGTTCTGAATCGGGACGTTCCCGCCGGCGCTAAACTACGTTTCGATCACAAACACTCACAATGGGAGAGTGCAATGGAAGACACGTCCGGCGGCGGGAGGCTCTGGGCACTACGCTCCCGGGCGACGCAGGCAAAGGCTTGGTTTGTGCGTTCCGCCGATCCTTGGGCGAAATGGATGCAGGTGGTAGCCATCCTGGGGGCCGGCTTCTGGGCACTCTACAACTTCAACCTACTGGGGACCTCCGAGCCCACCCCCCTGATGAAGGTGGCCATTGAGGTGTTGCCCTACGACGAAGGGAAGCAACTCCTGGTCGTGCATGTGAAGCCCTCCAACCTTGGGAAGACTCCAATCAATCTACGCCTACCCATATCAGTTGCGGTTAGGCGCATCCCCGATGGCGCCCAATCTGGCCACATTGACCGAGAAAAGCTGCCTGTCGTCTTCGAGGCCAAGAACATCATCCAGGGCTACGGAGGCTACCAGCTTGATCCCGGCGTCGAGTTTGATGAGGTAGAGCCGTTCCTTGTACCCGTAGGTGCGGCTTATGTCGTTGAGGCGGTCCTTAACTTGGACAAGGACACTGAAGTAGCTGCCGCACAGATTGTTCGCGTCGATGCAGCTGAAATGCCAAATCACGCGCAAAATCGTGCCAAATAGCGCGCGCCGTTACACCTCACGACGGGTTGGCCTTTGTCTTTTGACGTTCTGCCCTTGATGGCGCCTTGAATTTTCGTAAGCGGGCGGAAAAAAGATGGGGAACTGTTTGAGCGAAGCGAGTTTTCCCCATCTCCGCCCGGTTATGAAAATTCAAGGAGTGGGTCGCCATCTCGGGCGCGCATTTCTTTGCTTACTTTCTTTGGGCAAGACCAAAGAAAGTGAGTCAGCCCCGGCAGGGGATGAAACAGGGGATGGACCACCGGGGCCAAAAAACTCACCGCATCAAGTAAGCAACCGCCACCCCAGCAAACAAACAGGCCCCCAACCAGTTGTTGTGGCGAAAGACGAAGAAGCACTTCATGCGGTCCCGCGTGCGCAGCATCGGGTAATACCAGAGTGCCAGCGCCACGGCAGCCGCCATCCCGATCCAGTACGCCACACCCAGCGCCATCACGTAACCAGCCCAGGCCATGATGCCGAAGAAAGCCACGTAGCACAGCATGATGGCCGCCACGTCGAAACGGCCGAAGGTAATAGCCGAGGTCTTGATACCGATATGCAGATCGTCATCACGATCGACCATCGCATAGGCCGTGTCGTAGGCAACAGCCCAGAACACGTTGCCGATGAGCATCAGCCACGCCAGCGTGGGCACTTGATCCTGCACAGCCGCATACGCCATCGGAATGCCAAAGCCAAACGCAATCCCCAGATACGCCTGCGGAATCGCAAAGAAGCGCTTGAAGAACGGATACGTGCCGGCAATCACGATGGCCGCGACCGACATCCATTTGGTCAGCGCATTGAGCGGCAGGATCAGCGTGAAAGCGATGAGTGACAGCACGGCCGCCACGGCCAGTGCCTCCCATGGCGCGATCAGGCCGGCGGTGAGCGGCCGCTCCTTGGTGCGTTTGACGTGCTTGTCGAAGTCACGATCCGCCCAGTCGTTGACGGCACACCCCGCCGAGCGCATCAGGAACGTACCGACCGAGAAGATCACCACGAACGCAACCGGCGGATGCCCGTCGGACGCCATCCACAGCGCCCACAGCGTCGGCCACAGCAGCAGCAGCGTGCCAATCGGTTTGTCCATGCGCATCAGGCGCGCATAGAGCACGAGACGGCTGGGTTGAGCAGCAGACGATTGCATGGGAAATCACCAAAGAAAAATGGCGCCTGCACGAGGCAAGGCGCCATTTTAGTCCCGATGACTTGGGCTGAAGGCTTAGGCCAGATCGAAACGGTCGAGATTCATCACCTTGACCCAGGCCGCGACAAAGTCGCTCACGAAACGTGCCTTGCCGTCAGCGCTGCCATACACCTCGGCCAGCGCGCGCAGGATCGAGTTCGAGCCGAACACCAGATCAACGCGCGTGCCCGTCCACTTGACCTGACCCGTCTTGCGGTCAACGCCTTCGTAGATATCGCCAGCGGCCTTCCACTCCGTACCCATGTCGAGCAGGTTGACGAAGAAGTCATTCGTCAGCGCGCCGGGCGTGGCGGTGAAGACACCGTTCTTGCTGCCATCCGCGTTGATGTTGATGGCGCGCAGGCCACCGATCAGCACGGTCAACTCGGGCGCGGTCAGCGTCAGCAACTGCGCCTTGTCGATCAGCAGCGCTTCGGCCGGCACCGAGAACTTGGCCTTCTGGAAATTGCGGAAACCATCGGCAATGGGTTCGAGCACGGCCATCGCAACCGGATCGGTCTGTTCGACCGTGGCGTCGACACGGCCCGGCGTGAACGGCACGGTGATGCTCGTGCCGGCGGCCTTGGCAGCGAGTTCAATACCCACGCTGCCCGCCAGCACGATCACGTCCGCCAGCGACGCCTTGCCCGAAGCCTTCTGGATGTCCTCCAGCTTGGCCAGCGTGCCAGCAACCGGCTGGTTGACGGCCCAGTCCTTTTGCGGTGCCAGACGGATGCGCGCACCGTTGGCGCCGCCACGCTTGTCCGAACCGCGGAAGGTCGAGGCGGACGCCCAGGCCACCGCCACCAGCTCCGACGCCGACAGACCAGACGCCGCGATCTTCGCCTTCAAATCGGCGATGTCAGCCTCGGTCGGCTTGTGCGTTGCGGCCGGCAGCGGGTCTTGCCAGATCAGGTCTTCGCGCGGCACTTCCGGGCCAAGGTAACGCGACTTCGGCCCCAGATCGCGGTGCGTCAGCTTGAACCAGGCACGCGCGAAGGCTTCAGCAAACGCCTGCGGGTTGTCGAGGAAGCGGCGCGAAATCTTTTCGTATGCCGGGTCGAAGCGCAGCGACAAGTCGGTCGTCAGCATCGTCGGCTTACGCTTGGGCGAATCGGGCGTCGGGCCCGGAATGATCGCTTCAGCATCCTTGGCCACCCATTGCAGCGCGCCGGCCGGGCTCTTCTCCTGCACCCATTCGTACTTGAACAGGTTCTCGAAGAAGAAGTTGCTCCATTGCGCGGGCGTCTGCGTCCAGGTGACTTCCAGTCCGCTGGTGATCGCATCCTTGCCCTTGCCGGACTGATAAGTACTGGCCCAGCCGAGGCCCTGCGCTTCGAGCGGTGCAGCCTCAACGTCCGGGCCGACGTTGCTCGCCGGACCCGCGCCGTGCGTCTTGCCGAAGGTGTGGCCGCCGGCGATTAGCGCCACGGTTTCTTCGTCATCCATCGCCATGCGGGCGAAGGTTTCGCGGATGTCGCGTGCGGCCGAAATCGGATCGCCGTTGCCGTCCGGGCCTTCCGGGTTCACGTAGATCAGGCCCATCTGCACGGCGGCGAGCGGGTTGTCGAGATCGCGTTCGCCCGAGTAGCGGCTATGGGGGTTGTTGGTGGGCGCGAGCCAGGTTTTCTCGGCGCCCCAGTAGACGTCGTTGTCCGGTTCCCAGGTGTCTTCACGGCCGCCGGCAAAGCCAAAGGTGCGGAAGCCCATGGTTTCCAGCGCCACGTTGCCGGTCAGGATCAGCAGGTCGGCCCACGAGATGGCCTGGCCGTACTTCTGCTTGATCGGCCACAGCAGGCGGCGCGACTTGTCGATGTTGACGTTGTCGGGCCACGAGTTGAGCGGTGCGAAACGCTGCTGGCCACGCCCGGCGCCGCCGCGGCCATCGCCGGTGCGGTAGGTGCCGGCGGCGTGCCAAGCCATGCGGATGAACTGCGGGCCGTAGTGGCCAAAGTCGGCCGGCCACCAGTCCTGCGAGTCGGTCATCAACTTACGCAGATCAGCCTTGAGGGCGTCGTAGTCCACCTTCTTGAAGGCTTCGCGGTAGTTAAAGTTCGTACCGAGCGGATCGGATTTTTCGGAATGCTGGGCGAGCAGATCAACGCGCAGTTGATTGGGCCACCAGTCCTTGTTGGTCGTGCCACCGCCATCGGCTTGCGAAGCCGCAAGCGCCTGGCTGGAAAACGGGCATTTAGCTTCAGTAGTCATCGCTCTCTCGTTTCGGTCTTGGGGGGATGAGGCCCCACCCGCAGCGCAGCAGGCTGACGGGCGGGGGGAGGAATTCACTGTTCTCGAAACACCTGTCGCCACCGTGGCAACACGACCGCCATGGCCAACTTAGGCCAGCAGCGAGCGCAGCATCCAGGCGGTCTTTTCGTGGATGTCCATGCGTTGCGTGAGCAGATCGGCAGTCGGCTCGTCAGCGGCCTTGTCGACGTCCGGGAACAGGCTGCGGGCGGTGCGCGTCACGGCTTCGTGGCCGGCCACCAGCTCGCGCACCATGTCCATCGCCTCGGGAATGCCTTTCGATTCCGGAATCGACGACAGCTTGGCAAATTCGGAGTACGAACCCGGTGCCGGATAACCCAGCGCACGGATGCGTTCAGCCACAGGGTCAACGGCGTTCCACAGTTCGTTGTACTGCGTCTCGAACATCAGATGCAGCGTGTTGAACATCGGGCCGGTGACGTTCCAGTGGAAGTAGTGCGTCTTCAGGTAGAGCGAATACGTATCGGCCAGCAGGCGCGACAGGCCTTCGGCGATCTTCTTGCGGTCCTTGTCAGCAATACCGATGTTGATCTGGGCTGCGGCAGTCGCGCCGCTGTTTTTCTTTGCCATCTGGCTTCCCCTATGAAGTGGTGTGCAAAAACGCGAAGACCGACCGAGGCCCGGTCAGACGACGCGCGCTTCAAGCCTTCTTTCGGTTGCTGCGCGGGCCGCAAGTTCCGATCATGGCATCGCTCCATGACGAAACGCAAAGCCGGTCGCAACCGAGCGTCAGGCCCGTCAGACCATGAGCTGCACCATACCGTGCAGGAACACGATCATAGCGCCGGCCGCCACGATGGTCAGACCGATCTGCTTGCGCACCCACTTGCGCTGCAGGCGGGCGGGCTCCGCGTTAGGCATGCCTCGGCCACCGGCCACACTGCCGGGCAAACCAGACAGCGTCGGCACGTCCGCCTGTGATGCGCGCACTGCGCCACCAAACGCCTGCCATTCCGAAACGAACATCCGCACCATTGCCATGATCTTTTCTCCTCACAACTGATGCGCGGCGCTGCGTGTCGCACCGCGTGCGTTGCTGCTATTGCACGACTTCAAACCCAGTACCTGCTTGATGCTTGCACCACAGGCTGGGGCGACCTCGGAAACCCGCGAGATCAATGCGATTCACCATAGGCGGCGAGCCATTCCAGCACGGTTGCGACGGCGGTCGAGGCAAGGTGGTAGGACATGACGGGCTCCATGGCGACGCTGCGATGAGCAACGCGCTCACCATGGGAAACAGTCTACCTTTTAGCTATCAATTCGTTAATTTGATTGTTTTTATCTATCAATTAGACGTGCGCTATCGCCGTCATGAAACACGACGACGGCGGCGGGTGACAATCAGTGGATCAGCGGGGTAATGGGCAGCGGCTTGATGCCGGGCAGATCGCATTGCGCGACCGCCTTGGCCACCGCCTCGATGGCAGCGATGCGGGTAAAGCTCTTGCGCCAGGCCAGCACGACGCGGCGGTCCGGCACCGGCTCCTGGAACGGCACATAAGCCAGCAGATCGGTGGCTGCCGGCTGCATGTTCGGCACCGAGGTGCGCGGCAGCACGGTAATGCCGACGCCGCTGGCCACCATATGACGGATCGTCTCCAGCGAGGAACCTTCAAAGGTCTTCTGGATGCCGTCGGCGTTCTGCGAGAAGCGCGACAGCTCCGGGCAGACGCCCAGCACGTGATCGCGGAAGCAGTGACCATTGCCCAGCAGCAGCATGGTCTGCTGCTTGAGTGCTTCCGGATCCACCGCCCGCAGCTTGGCCAAATCATGGCCGCGCGGCACCGCCACCACGAAGGGCTCGTCGTACAGCGGCACCGTCATCAACCCGGCTTCGGGAAACGGCTCGGCCATGATGGCGCAGTCGATCTCGCCCTGCTTGAGCAGCTCCACCAGCCGCACGGTGAAGTTCTCCTGCAGCATCAGCGGCATCTGCGGGACTGTGTCGATCATCTGCTTGACCAGCGCCGGCAGCAGGTACGGCCCGATCGTATAGATCACCCCCAGGCGCAGCGGCCCGGCCAGCGGGTCCATGCCCTGCTTGGCGATCTCGCGGATCGCCATGGTCTGCTCCAGCACGCGTTGGGCCTGCGTGACGATCTGCTCGCCCACCGGCGTGACGCTCACCTCCGACGCACCGCGCTCGAAGATCTGCACGGCCAGTTCGTCTTCCAGCTTCTTGATGGCGACCGACAGCGTCGGCTGCGAGACAAAGCAGGCCTCGGCGGCACGGCCAAAGTGGCGTTCCCGCGCAACAGCGACGATGTATTTGAGTTCGGTGAGCGTCATGGCAATCAATCGGCTTTTGGGGTCCGATAGATTTTAACTTGTGACGCGGGAGATTGCTTGGACTTCATGAAGTCTTGCTGGCGCCCTGTCTAGCACGGCCCGGCGGAAACAAAGCCGGTTGCCGCCGCGGCTCTACAATTGTGCGCAATCCACCGCTTCACCAACCCCTATGCCACCCCCACCCACACCTGACGACAGCGCGCACCGACCGCGCCAACTGCACGGCCCTGCGGTGGACACCAAGAGCCTGAACCCGCGCGACTACCAGAACACGCCTGGCCCGGCAGCCGTGATGCCCAAGCGGTTCCCCAACGGTTTCGTGGTGGCGGCACACGAGCACGCGCGGGCGCAGTTGATCTTCGCTACCAGCGGTGTTGTGGAGGTCACGGCCAACCATGCGCTCTGGCGTATTCCTCCGCAGAAAGCGCTCTGGATTCCGCAGGGCATGCCGCACGCCATGCGCGCCTGTGGCGATGTCGAGATGCGCACGGCCTACGTCAGCCCCGAGGCTTACGGGCAGAGCGCGCCGCCGGTGCCGCGCATGGTCAACGTGTCGCCACTGCTGCGCGAGTTGATCGTGCGCGTGGCGGCGTTGCCCATCGAGCATCTGCCGGCAGGCCGCGAGGCCTTGATGACTGAACTGATGCTGGCAGAGATCGAGTGGTCGCCAGACCAGCCCCTCCCCCTGCCATCGGGCTCGGACCGTCGCCTGACCCGCATCTGTGACGCCATCCTGGCCGACCCATCCGACCCGCGCACGCTGGAAGACTGGGCCGCCGAGGCGGGCGCGTCGAGCCGCACGCTGTCGCGCCTCTTCATTGCACAGACCGGGTTGTCCTTCGTGCATTGGCGGCAGCAGGCCCGCATCTGCGCAGCACTGCCGTTGCTGGCTGCGGGCATGCCCGTCACAGCGGTTTCGGCCGAGCTGGGCTATGAGACCGTGGGAGCGTTCTCGACCCTGTTCAGGCGCTTTATCGGTGTGCCGCCCAGCGCGTACGCCATGTTGTCCGATTCGGCGTAGCAAACGTCCGCCACGCAGATGCGCCCGTGAGGTGCGCCGCCTATCGTGTTGCCCAGCACACCCCGTGCAGCAAAACGATTGAGGACCCGACATGGTGCGTGAAGACGTTGAATTTCTTTCCGAAGGCGTGATCCTGCGCGGCTGGTTCTATCCGGCCGCCGATGCGCGTCCAGACCAGGCCGGCGCGGCCATCGTGATGGCGCATGGCTTTTCCGCGGTCAAGGAGCAATACCTGGATCGCTATGCCGAAGTCTTTGCACGCAGCGGCTTTGCGGTGCTGGTGTATGACCATCGCAATTTTGGCGCGAGCGACGGCCAGCCGCGCCAGGAAGCCGACCCAGTACTGCAGAAGCGCGGCTATCGCGATGCCATCAGCTATCTGATCTCGCGGCCCGAGGTGGACGGCCAGCGTATTGGTATCTGGGGGACGAGCTTCAGCGGAGGGCACGTGCTGGAGGTGGCCGCCGTCGACAAACGGGTCAAGTGCGTGGTGTCGCAGGTGCCCACCATCAGCGGCTATCAATCCGCCTTGCGGCGCACGCGTGCCGATCTCGTGCCGGCAGCGCTGGCGCGCTTCGCACAGGACAGGCAGCAGCGCTTCGAGGGTGGCACACCGATGACGATGCCCGCCGTATCCGCCGACCCGACAGCGCCGTGTGCAATGGCCGGTGCCGACGGCTTCCGCTTTTTTACCGACACCGCGCCGTTCGCCCCCAACTGGCGCAATGAAGTCACGCTGCGCAGCGCAGAGCTGTCGCGCGAGAATGAGCCCGGCGCCTTTGTCGACCGCATCGCGCCCACCCCGCTGCTGATGATCGTGGCGGATCAGGACGTGCTGACGCCGGTCGATCTCTGCCTGCAGGCCTACGAGCGCGCGCTGCAGCCCAAGGCGCTCTCGCTGGTCAAGGGCGGACACTTCACGCCCTACATCGAACATTTTGAGCAGACCAGCCGTACCGCAGCCGAATGGTTTGGCCAGCATCTTTGATCTGACCGGCCCAAGGGCGGTCGGCGCAAATACAACGCCGACGCCCTTCAAGCCACCTTCGGCCCGACGCGTCTTGATGATCTGATACCGTTTCGATCTGACAAGCCTTGGCCATGCCACGCGCACGTCACCACACAACGTTCAGTCCATCGCCCCCACCCAAGCATGACCACGCTTCACATCATCATCCTGGCCTGCGTCCAAGGCCTTGCCGAGCTGCTGCCGGTTTCCAGTTCGGCCCACGTCATCCTGGCCGAGAAATGGTTGGGGCTGGACCCGACCTCGCCCGATATGACGCTGATGCTGGTCATGCTGCACACGGGCACCATGTTTGCCGTCATCGTGTATTTCTGGCGCTCGTGGCGGCAGACGTATTTCTCGTCGACCCGGGCACTGTGGAACAACGGCGTCCAGCTGGCCGTGGCCACGGCGGCCACAGGCGTCGTCGGGCTGACCCTGCTGTACGTGATCAAGCACGCCTTCATGGGCGGCGCCGACAGCTTTGAGGTGGAGCACCTCTTTGGCAATACCAAGTTGATGGCGGTCAGCCTGGCCGTGGCTGGTGTGCTGATCATCGTGTCGTCCAGGCACGCCAACACGGCCACCGGCGAGTTGACCGGCTGGCGTGCGCTTTGGATCGGAGCCGTGCAGGGGCTGTGCTTGCCGTTTCGCGGGCTGTCGCGCTCGGGCGCGACGATCTCTGCGGGGATGCTGGTGGGTGTGCAGCGCCGCCGTGCTGAAGAGTTCAGCTTCGCACTTGCCGTGGTGCTGACCCCGGCGGTCATCGTCAAGGAAGGCTATCGCTTCTACAAGGCCTATGCGGGCACCGCCGACAGCATGCTGCACATGCTCGCGCCAAGCCTGCTGGGCATGGTGTTCAGCTTTATCGCCGGCTTGGTCGCACTGCGCTGGCTGTCGCGTTGGCTGGAGCAAGGGCGGTGGTATCTGTTCGGCTGCTACTGCCTGATCGCATCGGTCGTCGTGTGGATGTTTGGGGGCTGAGGCTGCGTCCACTCCCTTGAAGACGTCGGCTGCAGAGGCTCACAAGGCGTTCGCCCTTCTGCGGCAACGCCATCGCATAACGACACGCCATTACTAACAACACGGGGCATCGACGAACGCTTTCGCATCCGTCGATGCCCCGTGTCTCGTGACAGCGTTGCCGATCAGGGCAGCGGCGTCAGCCTCGGGTAGACATGGCTGACCGGCACCTTGTTGGTCGTATGGCACGAGAAGCAGTTGGCGCTCGGGGCGGAGGGCGTCGTGCCCTGCACAAAGGTTTCCATCGTCGCGTTGGCAAGATGGTTCGTGCCGACCTCGTTCCCCCCGCTGGGCGGTGCGCCGCCAATCGTCCACGTCGTGCCCAGCTGGAAGTACTGCCGGCGCACGTCTGCCGCATTCAACTGTGAGATCACGCTGGCGTTGGCCGAGATCACCTGCGTGTTCAAGCCGGCCGCATTGGCAGGGTTGCCGCCATCGTTCGAGCCCCACGGCTTGGCGCGCAGCACGGGCGACGGACCAACCGGCGTGCCGGTAATGGCCGTGCCCGTCCAGCTGTTGTTGGTGGCATTGAACGGACCGCTCGACCCGCTGGGCGTGAACAGCCAGTTGCCCGAGGTGTTCTGCGCCACGGTCTTCATGCCGCTGGTCGAGTTGTAGGCGTAGGTCGCATTCGGTGCATTGCCCTCGTGCTCGAACGTGCCCCACACCATCTCCCCGTGCCCACTGGTCGAGCCCACCACGTGCAGGCCCAGCATGACCAGCGTCAACGTCGTCTGCCCGTTGGGCACCCAGTTGTTCGGGTTGCTCTTGTCGAACGTCGGGACCACCGCTTCGACCTGGATGTAGTCGTTCGGGTTGGGCACCTTGCTGGCATCCATCCAGCTCGACTTGGTCTCGATGGCCAGCGCCTTCGGGTCCTGGATCGTATGGCCCTTGCTGGCCGCAAAGCTGACCACGGCGTTCACGTCAGCCATTGAGGTTGGAAATGCGATGTTGGTATTGCCCGGGATCACCGCTGCGCCCTGCATCGTGCGGTGGAAGGCAAACACATCGTTCACGGCGATGATGTAGTAGATCAACGACCCGTTCTGCGAGATCAGCACGCCGCTGTCTGCCTGGCCCGGCTCAACGTCAATCACGTTGCCCGCCGGATCAATGAAGATCGGGATGCCCTTGACGACCAGCTTGCGCGCCTGGATGGCAGAGGTAAACGCCTTCACAGGCACAACCGGCACCGGCCGATCTGCCGAAAGCAGCGCGCGCTGGCGCACGATCGGTGCGAGCTTGAGCACCTTCGGCGCCAGCAGCTTGCCGCGCGCATCGAGCAGTTCCAGCGTGCCCTGCTCAGTCTTGCGTACGTTCTGGACTTGCGTACCCGGGATCAGCTTGCCGTTGCCCAGGCGGATCGACGGCGGCTTCTGCCCCGGCATTTCGTGCGGCACTTCCACGATCTGCCCGGTGCGCGCCATCACGATCGGCAGGCCGTGCGGGCCCAGCTCCATGGCACGCAAGAACATGTTGATCGGCCGCCCCGGCGAATTGGGGATGAAGCTACGGCGTCCGCTGCTGTCTTCCGGGCTGACCGTGTAGAACTGCGGCGAGAACATGACGTGGCTGCCACCGCCGTACGTGGCGGGCGCGGGCGACGTCAGCCACAGGAACATCTGCTCGGTCCACTGGAAGAACCCGCAATTGGGCGCAAGCGCCACTGTGCTGTCGGCGGGCTTGACCACACCGTTGAGCGTGACGGTACCGCTCTCAAAGAAACTCGCAACAGTGGCCGGCGAGATCGGACATCCTCCGGCGGCATCGGTCGGCACGGCTTGCGCCGCAGCCGTCTGTGCAACGCCCAACGCGGCCAGCAACGCCGCACCACGCAAAGCTTGCTGAACTTCGGAACGCAGCGGCATAGCGCCTCCCCAGGGTATTGGTCATTGTTCCTTTGGTACTGAATCGGGATTCGGGTGGGCGTTCATCTCCTTCATGGATGTGCCGCGAAACCTGCGGCGCGCAAGCACAGCGCAGGCGGCGGAATGAACGACGCAGTCAGGTCGGGGGCGCGACGGTTCGCACGCTGCAGCTCGGCGGGATACCCCGATGACTGCACTCGCTTGCACAGTGCGTTGCCGTGATTGTTGTGTGTGGATCCGGCGTGCACTGCGCGGGGACTGCGCAATGGCAGTGCTAGCCTAGGAGATGGTCGGGGCAGCCAAGCATGAAAGTTTCTTTGCTCTGATGTGCATGCAACCGCATGAGATACGCCTGTATTTGGATACGCTCGGGGCCAAACGTTTCCGATGCAACCCGACGTACAGCATGCATTACTCGCCGCTGTTCGTGACGCTGTGCGTGGCCGTTCTTGCGGCACATCTGCACGGCATCACGATGGCGATTCACACGGCAGACACTTCGCGCATCCCGTTGATTTCCCAAGGCAACACACCCCGCCGCAACGTCGCTTGCGCGCCCCAATACAGGGCATCCGAATGCCTTAATCTCCTGTAATCCGGCAACCGCAGTTTGATCTACGCAGTTCGGTCGACCACGCTAGAATTTGCGGCTCGAACGTCCCGCTTCGCCGCTTTATGTCGACCCTCGATCACCCTAGTCTGCAGGACCCCGCCACCCTCATTGAGATCGTGCGGGCGCAGTCCGAAATCGCCAAGCTCGGCACGGATCTGGGGTCCATCATGGCGCTCGTTACCGAACGGGCGCAGCACCTGACCTGCGCAACCGGCGCCGTGCTGGAACTGGCCGAGGGCGAAGACATGGTCTACCGCGCCACGTCTGGCCTGACCGACTCGCTGTTGGGCCTGCGCCTGGCGCGCAAGGGCAGCCTGTCTGGCCTGTGTGTGCAGACCGGCGACATCCTGCGCTGCGAAGACTCCGAGATCGACCCGCGCGTCGACCGCGAAGCCTGCCGCCGCGTGGGCCTGCGCTCCATGGTGGTGACGCCGCTCAAGCATCTGGACACGACGGTGGGCGTGCTCAAGCTGGTGGCACCCGAGGTGGATGCCTTTACCGAGCGTGATGTCGGCGTGCTGGAGTTGATGTCCGAACTGATTGCGGCGGCCATGTTCCATGCCGCCAATGCCGAGCGCGACCAACTCTACCTGCGCGCAACGCACGATGCGCTGACCGCCCTGCCCAACCGCGCGCTGTTCTACGACCGCCTGCGCCAGTCGATCCACCTCGCGCAGCGCGCGCAAGGCGCGCTCGGCGTGCTCAACGTCGACATGGACAACCTCAAGACCATCAACGACCGCTACGGCCATCGCGCCGGCGATGCAGCCATCCGCGAGACCGCGCAGCGCATGAGCCGCAGCGCGCGCCGCTCCGACACCGTGGCGCGTGTGGGCGGTGACGAATTTGCCGTCATCCTGCCGGGCATCGACGCGCGCGGCGATGCGCACACCCAATGCGAGCGCCTGATCGAAGAGGTGCAGCAACCGTATGCGTTTGAAGGCCAGTCGCTGGACCTGCGCGTGAGCGTAGGGGTGGCGTTCATGCCCGAAGACGGCACCGAGATCACCACCCTGCTCGATCAGGCCGACCGCGCGATGTACGCCACCAAGCGCCTGCGCAAGCAGACTCAGACCGCTACCACCGCGCATTGACGCCCTCAGCCCAACGGCAGCAGGCTCAGTCCAACCGCTCCACGGCCGGCACCCGCACACGCCCATCGCGTAGCTCGGCTTTCGGTTCGTACGCACGCAGCACCAGGGCGAAATCACCAGCGGGCGCCGGCAGCCAGTTGGCGCGCTGGGCAGGATCGGCCGGTGCATCACGCTGGATCAAGAGATCGATCGCACCATCTGCGCCCACCTTGAGACCGGCGGTGCGATCGCCAATGGCATAGCGCGCGATCGGGTTGGGCGTGAAGAACAGCTTGCCGTCCGGCTCCACCTCGTACATCGACAGCGACCAGAACGCATTGACCGGCAGCGCCCCCGCCGGCAAATGCAGCCGATAGCGGTGCGCGCCCGAAAGCCGCCCCTGTTGCTGGTCGACAAACGTGATCGGGTACATGGCCTCGACTGTCTTGAGCGCGAGCAGGCCGCCCAGCGCGACTTGCGCGCGGTAGGCATAGTCGGTGCCGAAATCGCCAAGATCGGCCTTTGAGTACGACCAGCCATCGCTCTTAGGGCCAGCCGCCGACAGCCCGCCCTTGAGCGAGGCCAGCATGGCCGGCAACTGCTTCGTCCACAACGCCTTGACCTCCGGCGACAGCGCCTCCCACTGGCATGCGGCACCACAAATGCCGACCGATGCCAGGCGCTGCATCAGCGCATCTTCGTAGCGCGGTGCGGGGTTGCGTGCCAGCATCAGGTTGGCCATGTCGACAAAGGCTTGCGGGCTCTGTTCAACCGGAGGCGCAGCTTGCCACCGCGGCGGCGTCTTACCGGTGCCGATCAGTTCGACCTTGAACTGGTCCTGCAGGGCCGTCACGGCGGGCATGTCGGCCTCGCCATTCACCAGGATGCGGGCCAGCACAAGCACATCGTTGGCGGGTGCGCGGATCACCTGCGCGTTGGGCGGCAGCGGCTGCGTTGAATCGGGGCCGACGATGACGAACGTGCCGCTGCGCGTGCCATTGGCGCGCCGGCCGAGAATCTCGAAATTGTTCGTCGCCATGTCCAGGAAGGCGAGCGAGTAGTAGCGGCCGGCCATGTCCGGCACCGTCAGTGCGACAGGCCCCTGGCGCAAGTCGAGCCACAGCGTGGAGTACGCCGTATCGCTGTTAGGCGTGGTCACCCAGCGATCTTCCGGGCCCGAGAGCTTGTGCTGATGCGACCACTGGCCCAACTGAAGGCGCCCGGGCTTGGCATCCGTGCCGAGCATGCCGGCACGCAGGCGCCCCATCGCGACCAGCGGAAACGCGTAGTCGAAGGCCTGGTGCAACACGGTCTCCTGCGAGGGCGTGGATTCGGCGGTACTCCAGTCCTGGGCGGCTGCCGCCGCCAGATTGGCGCACAGGCTCGCCGCAGCAAAGGCGAGCAGGCGTTTGCCCGCGAGGGGGCGTCGTCGGCTGAACAACATCGGTCTCCTCCTGAGGAGTTTTTCGATCTGGCGACCATAATATGAGCACGACTCATATTTCACCACTCGCGTTCCATGGCCTCGCAATCCGGAGACAAAACCGATACAGATCAATCACTTGCGCGACGCCAACCGCGCCAGGCCCGCTCGCGCGAGAAGGTCGAACTCATCTTGGAAGCGACGCTGCGGATTCTCGATCAGGCGGGGTTGGAGGCGCTCACCACCAACCGCATCGCAGAGGCGGCCGGCATCAGCATCGGCACGCTGTACCAGTATTTCGGAGACAAGCTGCAGGTGCTGGATGAACTCGCGCAGCGCGAGAGTGATCGGCTGACCGCCGAGTTGCTGGCGGTACTGACCGCGCCCGACGCGCTGTCGCCGGATGCACGGCTGCGGCTGGCCGTGCGCACCTTGCTGGGCGCATTCGGCGGGCGGCATCGCGCGCGCCGCATCGTGCTCGAACAGGCCATCGCACGCGGGCGCAACCCGCTGATCACGCCGGGGCACGTGTCGACCTTCCTGAGTTCAGCCGGCGCGCGTGACGCCGACGGGCAACGTGTGACGCTCTCGCCCATCCAGGCCTTCGTGCTCACGCGCTCGGTCATGGGGGCGATCGGCAGCGCGCTTTCCTACGACGAGCAGTGGCTCGCCAGCACCGCGTTTGAAGACAGCCTGTTCATGCTGGTCCGTGGTTTCCTGCGCGAGTGCGCGGACAAGCCCGCTATTGCTGTGGAATAAACCGGCAAGGTCGCGGGTTTACTGCTATCGGGAGGCAAAACCCACCCCCAGGAGACGCTCAATGAACGCACTTCGTCCGCTTTGCATCGCCTTGCTCGTCCTGCTGCCGCTGGCAGCGTGTTCCACGGGTAACGGGGCGCCGCCAAGCAATAGCAACAGCAGCCCAAACGCGGGCAGCATGACGCACCACGGCTACTGAAATGAACAGTTACACATCGCTGCACACGCTCCGGAATAAACCACGCGGCGGATCGGTTTACTCGTCAAGCGGGGGCCCGTCGATCACGGTGTCGGCGAGCCCCCGCAGGCAAACCGATGTGCCAGGTGATACGACCGGACAGTTCGTGCAGGTGCCGTATTGAGACGTCGGGCATTCCTAGGTTGGGGAATGAACATGAAACGTCTGACAGTCTTGATGACTGCGCTGATGAGTTTTGGCATTTGCGCGTGCGCGACAGCGCAGGATGTGCCGGTCGGCACCTGCCAGCCGACCGTCGGGCAAACCGAGATCGACGGCGTGATGCAGGAGGTGCAAGGCATGGCATGCCTGCAACCGGACGGCACGTGGCAGATGGTGGACACCGACGGCAACCCCGTCACCTACGTCAGCCCACCGTACTACGTGGATGACACGTGGTACTGGGGCGGCCCGGTGTTCTTCGGCAGCGTGGTCTTTGTGGACCGCTTCCACCATATCCACCATATGCGCGGTGCGTTCTTCCACCACGACGGCCGTGGCTTTGCGCGGGGCGGCGGAGGCTTCCACGGCGGATTCCACGGCGGACACGAGGGTGGTCATGAAGGCGGCTCGCGCCGCTAGAACCTCGGGTGGCTAGACCCGCAGATAGTGCTCACGCTCACCCAGCCAGCGCTTGAGATGCGCCTCCACGGCTTCGGGAAAGCGCGCGAGCATCTGCTCCGCGGCGCCCTGCGCAAACTCGACCAGCCACGCATCGTGATTGAGATCGGCAAAGCGCAGCATGGCCTCGCCCGATTGCCGCGCGCCAAGGAATTCACCGGGGCCGCGAATGTCCAGATCGCGCCGGGCGATCTCGAAGCCATCGGTGGTCTCGCGCATGGTCTGCAGGCGCTGCTTGGCCGTGGGCGACAGCGGCGCCTGGTACAGCAGGATGCACACCGATTCCGCCGTGCCCCGCCCCACGCGCCCGCGCAACTGATGCAATTGTGCGAGGCCAAAGCGCTCGGCGTGTTCGATCACCATCAATGAGGCATTGGGCACGTCCACCCCTACTTCGATGACGGTGGTGGCCACCAGCACATGCAACTCACCGCTGGCGAAGGCGCTCATCACGGCGGCTTTGTCAGCGGAAGGCAAGCGGCCATGCACTAGGCCCACCTTCAAACCGGCAAGGCTTTGCGAGAGCGTCTCGAACGTCTCCACAGCAGTCTGCAATTGCAGCGCTTCGCTTTCTTCGATGAGCGGACAGACCCAGTAAACCTGTCGCCCCTCTTGCGCGGCGGCGTGGATGCGCTCGATCACCTCGTCGCGGCGCGCGTCGTTCACCAGCCGTGTGACGATGGGCGTGCGCCCCGGCGGCAATTCGTCGATGGCGGAGACATCGAGATCGGCGTAGTACGTCATCGCCAGCGTGCGCGGGATGGGCGTGGCGGACATCATCAACTGATGCGGCACCTGGGCATTGGCAGCGACAGGTGCACCGCCATTGCTTGCCTTGCCACGCAGGGCAAGCCGCTGCGCCACGCCAAAGCGGTGCTGTTCATCCACCACGGCCAAGCCAAGGCGCGCGAACGTGACAGCATCCTGAATCAACGCGTGCGTGCCGATCACGAGTTGCGCGGTGCCGGCCGCCACGCGTGCAGCCGCCTCGTCCTTCTGCCTGCGCTTGAGGCTGCCGGCCAGCCAGACGATATCCACACCCAGCGGCTCAAGCCATGTGGACAACTTGCGATAGTGCTGTTCGGCCAGCAGTTCGGTTGGCGCCATCAGCGCGGCCTGCCAGCCGGCATCGATGGCCTGACACGCGGCCAACGCGGCGATGACGGTCTTGCCGCTGCCCACGTCGCCCTGCAGCAACCGCTGCATCGGGTACGGATGCGCGAGGTCGGCGCGGATCTCTTCCCACACGCAGGCCTGAGCGCCGGTCAGCTTGAACGGCAGCGCACGCATGAAACGCGCGAGCAGGCCGTCCTCACCGCTGTCGCGCAGGATGGGCGCATTGCGCATGCGCCGCGCGGCCTGCGCCCGCTTGAGCGACAGCTGCTGCGAGAGCAGCTCGTCAAATTTGATACGCAACCACGCCGGGTGCGTACGCTCGACCAGACTGTGTTCGTCCACGTCGGGCGTGGGTTGATGCAACAGGCGCACGGCTTCCGCCGGGGCCATCAGCTTGAGCGGCGCGAGCGGCCCGGTGATGAGGCTGTTCGGCACCGTTTCCGGCAGCGGCGTACGCGTGAGCGTGTTCAGGATCGCCTTGCGCAGATACGCCTGCGGCACGCCCGCCACGGTCGAATACACCGGCGTCAGGCGATCGGGCAGCGGTTCGTCCGGGGCGACGGCGCGCACGGTCGGGTGCACCATCTCCGCGCCGAAGAAGCCGCCGCGCACCTCGCCACGCACGCGCAACTGCACGCCTTCGGCCATCTGCTTGACCTGGCTGCCGTAGAAATTGAGAAAGCGCAGTACCAGCTCGCCGGAGTCGTCCGCGATATGCACGACGAGCTGCCGGCGCGGCCGGAACGCCACTTCGTTGCGGGTGACGGTGCCTTCCACTTGCGCGGCCCAGCCAGTGTTGGCGCGGACGGTGGCTTCGGCGATGGTCAGGAGCGTGGTTTCGTCCTCATAGCGCATCGGCAGATGCAGGACGAGATCGACGTCGCGGTGCAGGCCCAGCTTGGCGAGTTTGTCGGCCGGGCGGGCCGCCGCTTTGGTCACCCCGGCGGGCTTGTCTGCCGGAGTCGCACGTTTTGGCTTCGGCGCCGGCGCAGTATCAGCGTCGAGCAGTGGAGCAGTATCAGCGGCGGAACGGGCGCGAGGCGGCACAGGACGTTTACAATGGCGAACTTTGCGAGTCGCCCGATTGTACCGGCGCCCGCCACCATCACTTGGCGCAATCCACGTCTGCGCCACTTTTCATGCTGACGCTGTCCGACTTCGATTTCGATCTGCCGCCCGAGCTGATCGCGCAAACCGCCCTGCCCGACCGCACCGCGAGCCGTCTGCTGGCTGTCCGCCGTGAGGCCGATGGCGTGCACTCGGGTGTGTCCTTTGAAGATCGCCAGTTCGCCGACCTGGGCGACTACCTGCGCCCCGGCGACCTGCTGGTCTTCAACGACACACGTGTCATCAAGGCCCGTTTCTTTGGCCACAAAGCCAGCGGCGGCAAGGTCGAGGTGCTGGTCGAGCGCCTGCTGGACGAGCACACCGTGCTGGCGCAGATCCGCTCCAGCAAATCGCCCGTCGAGGGCACGACGCTGCGCCTGGCCGATGCCTTTGATGTGACGGTCGGTCCACGTGCCGAGCCGTTCTTCACGCTGCGCTTCCCGCAGCCAGCGCTGGATCTGATTGAGCAGTACGGCCGCCTGCCGCTGCCGCCGTATATCGAGCACGATCCCGATAGCTTTGACGAGACGCGCTACCAGACCATCTACGCACGCAACCCGGGCGCCGTCGCGGCACCCACGGCGGGTCTGCATTTCGACGATGCGCTGTTTGCCAAGCTCGACGCCATGGGCATCCAACGTGGTTTCCTGACGCTGCACGTGGGCGCAGGCACGTTCCAGCCGGTGCGCGTGGAAAACATCGCCGAGCACCGCATGCACAGCGAGTGGTACGAAATCACACCCGAACTGGCCGAGGCCATCCGTGCCACACGGGCTGCGGGCGGACGCATCATCGCGGTGGGCACCACCTCGATGCGCGCGCTCGAATCGGCCGCACAGCCGGACGGCACGCTCCACGCAGGCAGCGGCGACACCGACATCTTCATCACCCCCGGCTACCGCTTCCGCCTGGTCGACGCGCTGGTGACCAACTTCCACCTGCCCAAGTCGACGCTGCTGATGCTGGTGTCGGCGTTTGCCGGCATGGACGCCATCCGCGGCGCCTACCAGCACGCCATTGCCCAGCGCTACCGCTTCTTCAGTTACGGCGACGCCATGCTCCTCACGCGCGCTGAACCGGAAACCCAATCGCTCTGACCATGCTCAAGTACGAACTGCTCACCACCGATGGCCTCGCCCGACGCGGCCGCATGACCCTGAACCACGGTGTGGTGGAAACGCCCATCTTCATGCCGGTGGGCACCTATGGTGCGGTCAAGGCGATGTCGCCGGCGGAGCTGAAGGACATCGGCGCCCAGATCATCCTCGGCAACACCTTCCACCTGTGGCTGCGCCCGGGGCTGGAAGTGATGGATGCGCACAAGGGCCTGCACGGCTTCAATGGCTGGGATAAGCCCATCCTGACCGATTCGGGTGGCTTTCAGGTGTTTTCGCTGGGCGATCTACGCAAGATCACCGAAGAAGGCGTGACGTTCGCCTCGCCCATCAACGGCGACAAGCTGTTCCTGTCGCCCGAAATCTCGATGCAGATCCAGCGCCGGCTGAATTCGGACATCGTCATGCAGTTCGACGAATGCACGCCATACAAGATCGGGGATCGCCCCGCCACCGAGGCCGAAGCCGCCGCCTCGATGCGCATGAGCCTGCGCTGGGCGCAGCGCTCGCGCAACGAATTCGAGCGGGAGAACAACCCGAACGCGCTGTTCGCCATCGTCCAGGGCGGCATGTTCGAGAACCTGCGCGATGAATCACTGGCCGGGCTGCAGGCGATTGACGCCGATGCGGGCGGCGAAGGCTTTGGCGGCTACGCCATCGGCGGCCTCTCCGTCGGCGAGCCCAAGGAAGACATGATGCGCGTGCTGCAGCACGTGGCGCCGCGCCTGCCGGCCAACAAGCCGCACTATCTGATGGGCGTGGGCACGCCGGAAGACCTGGTGGCGGGTGTTGCCGCCGGCGTCGACATGTTCGACTGCGTAATGCCCACCCGCAACGCGCGCAACGGCTGGCTGTTCACCCGCTTTGGCGATATCAAGATCAAGAACGCGGTGCACCGCAACGATCCGCGCCCGCTGGACGAAACCTGCGGCTGCTACACCTGCCGCAATTTCTCGCGCGCCTATCTGCACCACCTGCAGCGCGTGGGTGAGATCCTGGGCGCCCGCCTGAACACCATCCACAACCTGTATTACTACCTGGAACTGATGGCCGAGATGCGCACCGCCATTGAGTCGCACGGCTTTGCCGCATTCCAGGCGCGCTTTGCCGCCGACCGGGCTCGCGGCGCACTCTGACGCCCCCCTTGACAGGACTGGCCATGCGCCCATTTGCCGCAAGACGGCAATGGTAGAATGTCCGGTCCAATTTTTGCCCGATCGACGAACCATTTACGGAGTTTTGACCGTGTTCCTCATTTCCGACGCTTACGCCCAAACCGCTCCGGCGGGCGGCGCCGCCAGTGGCCTGATGAGCTTCCTGCCCATCATCCTGATGTTTGTGGTGCTGTGGTTCATCATGATCCGCCCGCAAATGAAGCGCCAGAAAGAAACCAAGGCCATGCTCGAAGCCCTGGCCAAGGGCGACGAAGTCGTCACCGCCGGCGGCATCCTGGGCAAGGTTGCCAAGGTGACCGAGCAATTCGTGGTGGTTGAAATCGCCGCCAACACTGAAATCACCGTCCAGAAGAGCGCTGTAACGACCGTGCTGCCCAAGGGCACGCTCAAAGCGCTGTAATCCGGTTTGACCGGCGCCCGAACGTTGTACGCGGGCGCCGGAACCCCTGGCAGCGCCTATTCTAAGAATCCGCGCCCACGCCCGCATCGCTGACGGGCCGCCTCACCGCCATCCAAGCAAGATGAATCGCTATCCGCTCTGGAAATACCTTGTGATCCTGGTGGCGCTTGCCATCGGGTTCCTCTATACGCTGCCGAATTTCTTCGGTGAGGCGCCTGCCGTGCAGGTGTCTTCGGGCAAGGCCACCGTCAAGGTCGACCTGAACGTGCAAAAGCAGGTCGAGAGCCTGCTCGCTGCGGCCAACATCCAGCCCAACGGCGTGTTCTTCGACAACAACGGCACCTCGGCCAGCGTGCGTGTGCGCTTTGCCGACACCGACACGCAGCTCAAGGCCAAGGACATCCTGTCCCACGGCCTGAACACCGACCAGACCGATCCGACCTACATCGTCGCGCTGAACCTGCTGTCGGGCTCGCCGCGCTGGCTGACCTCCATCCACGCCCTGCCCATGTTCCTGGGTCTGGACTTGCGTGGCGGCGTGCACTTCCTGCTGCAGGTCGACATGAACGGTGCAATCACCAAGAAGCTCGACTCGCTGGCGGGCGACATCCGCACGCAACTGCGCGACAAGAGCATCCGCCACAACGGCATCGACCGCAGCGGCAACACCATCACCATCAAGTTCAGCAACGCCGACGACGCCGACCGCGCCCGTGGCGTACTGGCAGATTCCACCCGTGAACTGGCCTACAGCGTCGACAAGACCGCTGACGGCGCCACGCTCACCGGCACCTTCACCGCAGCCGCGATGAAGGAAGTGCAAGACAACGCCGTCAAGCAGAACGTCGTGACGCTGCACAACCGCGTGAACGAACTGGGCGTGGCCGAGCCGGTGATCCAGCAACAGGGCCCGGACCGCATCGTCGTGCAGCTGCCCGGCGTGCAGGACACTGCCAAGGCCAAGGACATCATCGGCCGGACCGCCACGCTGGAAGCCCGCCTGGCCGACCCGAACGCGCCGCTGGTGCCGCGTGCCGGCGACCCGGTGCCGCTGGGCGACGAGCTCTTCACGCAAGGCCGCAGCGCCCCGGTGCTGCTGCAGAAGCAGGTGATCTTCACGGGTGACCGCATCACCAGCGCGTCGGCCGGCTTTGACCAGAACCACAACGCCTCGGTCGACATCACGCTAGACGGCCAGGGCGGCCGCATGCTGCGCGATGTCTCGCGCGACAACATCGGCAAGCGCATGGGCATCGTCCTGTTCGAAAAGGGCAAGGGCGAAGTGCTGACGGTGGCCACCATCCAGTCCGAACTGGGCTCGCGTTTCCAGATCACCGGCATGGGCTCGACGGAAGCGTCGGCTGACCTGGCGCTGCTGCTGCGCGCAGGCTCGCTGGCGGCGCCGATGGAGATCATCGAAGAGCGCACCATCGGCCCGTCGCTGGGTGCCGACAACATCCGCAAGGGCTTCGACTCGGCGCTGTACGGATTCCTCGCCGTGTCGGTGTTCATGGTCCTGTACTACATGCTGTTCGGCGTGTTTTCGGTGGTGGCGCTGGGCGTGAACGTGTTCTTGCTGATCGCCGTGCTGTCGATGCTGCAGGCCACCCTCACGCTGCCGGGCATTGCCGCTATTGCGCTGGCACTCGGTATGGCCATCGACGCGAACGTGCTGATCAACGAACGTATCCGTGAAGAGCTGCGCAACGGCGCCTCGGCCCAGATGGCGATTGCCGCGGGCTTCGAGCGTGCGTGGGCCACCATCGTGGACTCGAACGTCACCACGCTCATCGCAGGTCTGGCGCTGATCGCCTTCGGCTCTGGTCCGGTGAAGGGCTTTGCCGTGGTGCACTGCCTGGGCATTCTGACGTCGATGTTCTCGGCGGTGTTCTTCAACCGCGCCCTGGTCAACCTCTGGTACGGCCGCCGCAAGAAGCTGCAAGGTCTGGCAATCGGTCAGATCTGGAAGCCGGGCAATACCGCCCCCAACGCCCAGCCGCCGGCGAAGCAGTAAGGCACATCACCCACAGACATCTTGCATAACCGGCACCGGCTAGCGCTTTCGCAGCCGGTGCCACAAAGGGCAGACCATGGAGTTTTTCCGCATCCGCCGCGATATTCCATTCATGAAGCACGCGTTGGTTCTCAACGCCGTGTCGTTCATCACGTTTATCGCCGCTGTCTTCTTCCTGTTCCACAAGGGGCTGCACCTGTCGGTGGAATTCACCGGCGGTACGGTGATGGAAGTCGCCTACACCCAGGCCGCTGATCTGCCGAAGGTCCGCGCCGACGTCGAGAAGCTCGGCTATGCCGACGCCCAGGTGCAGAACTTCGGCACCTCGCGCGACGTGATGATCCGCCTGCCGCTCAAGAACGGCCCGGATGGCAAGCCCATCGCCTCGGCCGTGCAGAGCCAGCAGGTCATGACGGCCCTGAACGCCACCAGCCCCGACGCCACGCTGCAGCGCGTTGAATTTGTCGGCCCGCAGGTCGGCAAGGAACTCGCCACCGACGGCCTGCTGGCGCTGCTGTTCGTGGTGATCGGCATCGTCATCTACCTGTCGATCCGCTTCGAGTGGAAGTTTGCAGTGGCGGGCATCATCGCCAACCTGCACGACGTGGTCATCATCCTGGGCTTCTTCGCGTTCTTCCAGTGGGAGTTCTCGCTGTCGGTGCTGGCCGGTATCCTGGCGGTGCTGGGCTACTCGGTGAACGAGTCGGTCGTGATCTTTGACCGGATCCGCGAGGCGTTCCGCAAGTACCGCAAGATGAACACGCACGAGGTGATCGACCACGCGATTACCAGCACCATCTCGCGCACGATCATCACCCACGGCTCGACCGAAATGATGGTGCTGTCGATGCTGGTGTTCGGTGGCCCGACGCTGCACTACTTCGCCCTGGCGCTGACCATCGGTATCTTGTTCGGTATCTATTCGTCGGTGTTCGTGGCGGCCGCGCTGTGCATGTGGCTGGGCGTCAAGCGTGAAGACCTGGTCAAGGCCGACAAGAAGGCCGGCGGCCCCAAGGAAGACGATCCAAACTTCGGCGCGCAGGTCTGAGCACCTCGCCAGCCGTTCAGGCAGCAAGAAAAAGCCCCGCAATCGCGGGGCTTTTTCTTTGGTAGCTCCGCCGACGCCGCTCTGGCAACTCGGCGCCACATCGCACCTCCATATCGGACTTTTCCGATTTCGGAAGTCGAGGCGATCCCGCACAGTCTCGGGTAGACGCGCTCCATACGTGCCACGGCCGATTCGAGCGGCACCTCCGCATGGCGGATCGGACACCCAAAAGCGCAACACCCTACCGAACCCAGCCTGTCGCTCCCGCCGCCCTCCCTGCTCTCACAGCACGCCAATGCGGCGCGTCCCATTCGGCAATGGCTTTCCCCGCAGTCGGGAAAGTCGCGGCAGATTTCGACAAAGGACAGGCCGTTGAGAACCCTACTCCCCCGCAATACTCGTGCTGTTGAGCACCATCGGCATCGCCAGAGCCAGTCAACCCGAGCCCGATCAAATGCTGATCGAGCGCGGGCGCTACCTCGCTCAGGCGGGCGACTGCGTTGCCTGCCACACCTCCACGGCAAAGGGTGCAGCACCCTTTGCGGGCGGCTTGAAGATGGCCGTGCCCATGCTGGGCTCCATCTTCGCCACCAACATCACGCCAGACCCGGAAACCGGCATCGGCCGCTATACCGTGCAGGATTTCGCGCGCGCCGTGCGTGAGGGGGTCGCCAAAGATGGGCACAACCTCTATCCGGCCATGCCGTATCCGTCGTACAGCAAGGTCTCGGACGAAGATATCTCGGCCCTGTACGCGTACTTCATGCATGGCGTGAAGCCCGTCAAGCAGGCCAATCTCGCGCCCGAGATTCCCAAGCTGCTGCAGATGCGCTGGCCGCTCAAGCTGTGGAACCTGGTGTTTCTCGATACCGAGCGCTTCAAGCCCATTCCCGAAAATAGCGTCGAGTGGAACCGTGGAGCCTACCTGGTGCAGGGCCTGGGCCATTGCGGCACCTGCCACACGCCACGCGGTATCGGCCTGCAGGAAAAAGCGCTCGATCAGCGTGGCAGCGCCTACCTGTCTGGCGCGGAGCTGGGCGGCTGGTTCGCATCCAACCTGACGTCCAACCCCATCACGGGCATCGGCACGTGGAGTGCCCAGGACATCGTGGATTTCCTGAAGACCGGTGCCAACTCGCACGCCACCGCATTCGGGCCGATGACCGAGGTCATCAACAACAGCGCGCAGTGGATGACCGACCAGGATCTGGCCGCCATGGCGGTCTACCTGAAATCCCTGGCCGCCGCAGGCACGCCAATCCCGCAGCATGGCCCCGTCGACCCGAAGGTGATGGCGCACGGCGCGCAGGTGTATCAGAACTACTGCGTGTCCTGCCATCTGCCCAACGGCAAGGGCACCGCGCCGTGGCTGTCACCGCTTGCGGGCAACCCCAACGTGCTGGAAGGCAATCCGGTCTCCCTTATCAACGTCACCCTGAACGGCACGGAAGCGCTGGTGATTGACGGTGTTCCCGCGCCCTATCCGATGCCCGCGCATCGTCTTGCGCTTACCGACGCCCAGATTGCCGACGCGCTGACCTTCACGCGCAATAGCTGGGGCAATCAGGCACCCGCCGTCACCGCCCGCGACGTCAAGACGCTGCGCGAGCAAACCGGACACGACAAATGACCACCCCTACCTCGACCCCCATCACCCTGCACGTCAACGGAAAGGTGGTTGACGTCAATGTCTCGCCCGAGATGCCGCTGCTGTATGCGCTGCGCAATGATCTCTCGCTCAAGGGGCCACGCTTCGGCTGCGGACTCGGCCAATGCGGTGCCTGCTCCGTGCTGATCGACGGTGTGGTGCAACGCTCGTGCGTGCTGCCGGTTGGCGCCGCAGCCGGACGCCCCATCACCACACTCGAAGGCATGGGCACGCCAGAGAAACCCGATCCGCTGCAGCAGGCTTTCATTGACGAACAAGCGGTGCAATGCGGCTACTGCATCAACGGCATGCTGATCGCCGCGCGCTCGCTGCTCAACACCAACCCGAAGCCGACGGAAGCCCAGGTCAAGGAAGCCCTGGCCTCCAACCTGTGCCGCTGCGGCACGCACATGCGGATCGTCCGCGCCATCCTCAAAGCCAGCGAGGCCTAAATGCGCGTCAGTGAATCCACTTCGTTCTCCCGCCGGCACTTTCTCAAGCAAGGGGCTGCGCTTGCTGTTGGTTTCTCGTTCTCAGGGCTGGCCATGGCCCGTGCCCTGGGTGAGATCACCGAGGAAAGCGCCGCACCACTCGCCAAGGCCAAGTCCCTGGATGCCACGCGCGTCGACGCCTTCCTCGTGCTGGAAGGCGACGGCGCGCTCACGCTCTATACGGGCAAGGTCAACCTGGGCACCGGCAACACCACCGCGCTCGCACAGATGGTGGCCGAAGAGCTGGAGTTTCCGATCGACGGCGTGCGCGTCGTGCAGGGCGATACGGCCATGACGGTCGATCAGGGGGCCACCATCGGCTCACTGTCGGTGTCCAATGCAGGCCCGCAGTTGCGCCAGGCTGCTGCCACGGCTGCAGCGGCCATCCGCGAGGTGGCAGGGCGTGCGTATCGCATGGCGCCCGCCGATGTGCGCCTGGAAAACGGCCTCGCCTTCCGTAGCGCGGCGGACACGCAGGGCACGCCGTATCACAAGCTACTGGCCGCACACCCGCTGTCACTCAACCTCGACCCCAAGGCGCCGCTCAAGAAGCCGGCGGACTACAAGCTCGTGGGCAAGCCGATCAAGCGCGACGACGTGCGTACGAAGGTCTTTGCCGACTTCACCTTCATGCAGGACGTGAAGGTCGACGGCATGGTGCACGCACGCGTGATCCACCCCGATGCCTACGGCGCGCAGTTGGAAACCGTGGACGACACGCACGCCAAGAAGGTGCCGGGCTTCCTGCGCACGGTGCGCGTGGGCAACCTGCTGGCCGTCATCGCCAGCGACGAATGGGCGGCCATCCGCAGCGCCCGCGCACTGAAGGCCACGTGGTCCGACTGGAAGGGGCTGCCCGCGCAAGCCAAGCTGTACGATGCCGTGCGCGCACTGCCGTTGCACGATCAGGGCAAGGTGCTGGAACGCGGCCAGGCGGATGCGCAGATCAGCAAGGGCAAGGCCATTCGCGCCACATATGCGTGGCCGTTTCAGACACACGGCTCGATCGGCCCCTCCTGCGCGATTGGTGATTACCGCGATGGCAAGCTGACCGTCTGGTCGGCCACGCAATCACCGCATCTGACGCGCGACCAGATCGCCAGGATGCTGAAGATGGACAAGGGCGATGTGCGCCTGATCTACGTAGAAGGCGCCGGCTGCTACGGCCGCAATGGCCACAAAGACGCCGCGGCGGAAGCCGCCCTGCTCTCCAAGGCCATCGGCCAACCCGTGCGCGTGCAGTGGATGCGTGATGACGAGCACGGCTGGGACCCGAAAGGCCCGCCGGTCATCTCCGATGTGGCAGGCACACTCGATGACCAGGGTCGCATCCAGGCGTGGCAGTACACGTCGTGGGTGCCGCATCGCGCTTCGGGCAGCGTCGACGTGCCCTTGCTGGCTGGCGAACTGACCCGCTCCGCGACCTTGGCCGAGCCACCCGACAACCCCGGTGGCATGGAATTCAACATGGTCGCGCCCTACGAGCTGCCCAACGCCAGCGTCGTGGTCAACCGCTATGCGCGCGCGCCGCTGCGCCCGGCATGGCTGCGTGGCCCAGGCCGGCTCCAGCACACGTATGCGAACGAGTCGTTCATGGACGAACTGTCGGTGGCCGCCAAGGCCGACCCGATCGAATTCCGGCTGCGCCATCTGTCTGAGCCACGCATCAAGGCAGTCGTCGACGCGGTGGAAAAGCGCTCCGGATGGGTGCGCCGCCCATTGTTCTCGACCAAGCCCAGCGGCAACATCGCCCGTGGCCGCGGCATGGCCTGCGTGCGCTACGAGCCGAACAACGCCTACGTGGCTGCGGTTATTGAATTGGAAGTCGATCGCACCACCGGCGTCATTCAGGTCGGCAAGGTGACGGTGGCGCACGACTGTGGGCTGGTGGTCAACCCGGATGGCGTACGCAACCAGGTGGAAGGCGAAGTGGTGCAGACCATCAGCCGAACGCTGTTCGAAGAGGTCAACTTCACGCAATCGGCCGTGACCAGCCTCGATTGGCTCACGTACCGGTTGCTCAAGTTCCCCGAGCTGCCGGCGCAGGTGGACGTGGTGCTGGTCGACCGGCCGGACCAGCCCCCCGTGGGCGCTGGCGAGCCAACCTGCGCAGTCATCCCGTCCGCCATCGCCAGCGCCGTGTATGACGCTGTGGGCGTGCGACCGCGCACCCTGCCGTTCAACCCCGAGTCGATTCGCGCGCTGTTGAAGGCTTAACTCGCAGACCGACCATGCAAACAAAAACGCCCCGGCCTTGAAAGCCGGGGCGTTTTTGTTGCTGCGCGTGGCGCTTATTGCTTGGCGACGCTGGTGTCCTGCTTCAGGCCTTCTGCTTGAATCTTCAGCTTGGTTTCCATGTTGAAACCGTACTTCTTACCGTAGTCGATACCAAATTCGTCGCGGTTGAACGTGAGTTCGGCGTCGGCGCCGCATACCTCAACCTTCATCATCGGGTGCGGCATGCACTTGAACGCATTGATCTTCAGCGTCGCCGGCTTGGTCACGCCGTGCAGCGTGAGCTGGCCCACGGCTTCGGTCGGCACATCACCCTTGAACTTGATGTCGGTGCTCTTGAAGTTGGCCGTCGGGAACTTGGCCACATCGAACATCTCGGCGCTCTTGGCGTGCTCGTCCATCTTGGGCAGGCCGAAGCTGATGCTGTCGGTCTGCACGGTCACGTCGATGGAGCCCTTCTTGGCTTCGCGATCCAGCGTAAAGGTGCCGCTGGACTTGTCGAACTTGCCGCGCCACTTCGACAGGCCACCCATGTGATCAGCTTCAAAGCTCGGGTAGGTGTGGGTCGGGTCCAGTTGGTACGTGGACGGTGCAGCAAAGGCGGCGGTTGCAGCAACGGCCGACAGTGCGGCAACGAGGGTACGCAATTTCATGAGAACTCCTGCGGATAAAAGCGGCACACGAGGGCCGGAAAAAACGGTGAGGTGAGTACTTCCGATTACTTCTTGGCGATGACGATGCGGAACTTGATCGTCACGTCGTCGGCAACGACCGACGTGTCCTTCCACTCGCCGTCACCAATCTTGAACACGTTGCGCTTGACCGGCAGCGCGCCTTCAAACACCTGATTGGCGCCGTCCTGCTTGAAGGTGACCGGGGCCGTGACGTCTTGCGTGACGCCCTTGATGGTCAGCTTGCCGACCACGTCCACCTTGCCATTGGCGCCCGGCTTGAACGCCGACGACACGAAGGTGGCCTTCGGGTACTGCGCAGCGTTGAACCAGTCCTTCTTCTTCAACTCGTCGTTGTAGTCCTTGCTGCCCACGTCAACAGAGTTGATGTCGATGTTGACCGTGGCCGTGGACGCTGCCACGTTGGCCGCGTTGTAGTTCACGGCGGCGTCGAACTTGCCGAACTTGATATCCATCGGCACGCCGAGTTGCTTGCCGGTGGCCGTCACACTGCTCTTGGCGGCATCCACCTGGGCCATTGCGGACATCGACACCGATACCGCGGCGATCGACAGCGCGCCGGCGGCGACCAGGGCAATAGCGCGGGGGCGCACGAAACGTTTCATCATCAGACTCCTTCGTTCAGGCCGGATCGTGCCGGCGGTCTTGGTCAGGATGGGAAGCTATCGCACCGGCACACACCGGTGCGTTTGGAAATCAGCGTAAGAAAGGCAGCATGCGGCGCAGCGTACCGTCGCGATCAACGATGTGATGCTTGAGCGCGGCCAGGATATGCAGCACGACGATGGTGGCCATGGTCCAGTTCAGCCACTCATGGGCTTCGTGGAAGAGGTCCTTCAGCATGTCGCTCTTGTCGAACGGCATCGGCATCTCCCACACGCCAAGGTAGACAACCTTGATACCGGCCGCCACGCTCAGCAGGTAACCGGTCAGCGGCACCGCCAGAATCAGCAGATACAGCACCAGGTGTGCACCCTCGGCAGCCCGGTGCTGCCACTTCGGCATCCCTGCCACCGGAGCCGGTGCCGGATGCGTCAGGCGCCACAGCACGCGCAGCACCGCGAAGATCAGTACGGTGATACCGATCCACTTGTGATACGAGTACAGCTTCAGCTTGGTCGGCGTGAAACCGGGGATATCGGTCATGTACAGACCAAGCCCGAACGCGGCAAAGATCAGCAGCGCGATGATCCAGTGCAGCGCGATGGCAGGCTTGCCGTAGGCACCGTCATCCATGGCGGCGCGCGCGGCGAGATTCGATTGGGCAGCTTGTGACATCGGTTCCCTCAGTTTGGGGCGCTCTTCGTAAGCGGCGCCTGTCGGTAAGACCACGGCGCCAAATGTTTGTGCATTATTGAAGCGATCCGGCCAAGCAGGTTCCCCTCAAGTTCATCAAGAAATTCAAATTTTTTGATGAACAAGAAGCGCAGCCTGACCTAACAAGACCGCCCATTCTACAGAGCCCATATAGCAAAACAGCCTCCTCCGTAACCGTACGGAGGAGGCTGTCTTCGGGTCAGCCCAACAAATTTTCGGAACGATCAGAGCACGTTGATCCGGCGTGCCAGTTCTTCTGCCTTGCCGATATAGCTGCCAGGCGTCATGTCCAGCAGCAGCTTGCGGGCGTCTTCCGGAATCGCCAGTGTGCCGATGAAGTCACGCAGTGCCTCGCGCGAGATGCCCTTGCCGCGCGTCAGCTCCTTGAGCTGCTCGTACGGGTTGGCAATGCCGTAGCGGCGCATCACGGTTTGCACCGGCTCGGCCAGCACTTCCCAGCAGTTGTCGAGGTCTTCGGCCAGGCGCGACGGGTTGGTTTCGAGCTTGCCCAGGCCGCGCAGGCAGGCGTCGTAGGCCAGCAGGCTGTAGCCGAAGGCCACGCCGATATTGCGCAGCACGGTCGAATCCGTCAGGTCACGCTGCCAGCGCGAGACCGGCAGCTTTTCCGACAGATGGCGCAGCACCGCGTTGGCCAGGCCGACGTTGCCTTCCGAGTTTTCGAAGTCGATCGGGTTGACCTTGTGCGGCATGGTTGACGAGCCGATCTCGCCAGCCTTGGTCTTCTGCTTGAAGTAGCCCTGCGAGATGTAGCCCCAGACGTCGCGGTCTAGGTCCAGGATGATCGTGTTGGCGCGCGCCACGGCGTCGAACAGCTCGGCCATGTAGTCGTGCGGCTCGATCTGGATGGTGTACGGGTTGAACGTCAGGCCGAGACGGCTCTCGATCACATTCTTCGAGAAGGCTTCCCAATCCAGCGACGGATACGCCGACAGGTGCGCGTTGTAGTTGCCCACGGCGCCGTTCATCTTGCCCAGCAGTTCGACGGCCTCGATGCGGCGGATGGCGCGGTCCAGGCGGGCGGCCACGTTGGCCATTTCCTTGCCCAGCGTGGTCGGGCTGGCCGGCTGACCGTGCGTGCGCGAGAGCATCGGCACATCGGCGTTGGCGTGGGCCAGTTCTACCAGGCGGGCCTGCACGCGGCGCAGTGTCGGCACGATCACGGTGTCGCGCGCGCCCTTGAGCATCATGCCGTGCGAGGTGTTGTTGATGTCTTCCGACGTGCAGGCGAAGTGGATGAACTCGCTAGCGGCTTCCAGCTCAGCATTACCCTTCACGCGCTCCTTCATCCAGTATTCGACGGCCTTCACGTCGTGGTTGGTGACGGCTTCGATCTCTTTGATGCGGGCGGCGTCTGCCTCGGCAAAGTTTTCGACCAGGGCCAGCAGCGCGCCTTCGGCGGCGGCCGAGAAACGCGGGATCTCGGCCAGGCCGGCCTGCGACAGGGCGATCAGCCAGTGCACCTCCACCTTCACGCGGTTGCGCATGAAAGCGGCTTCCGACAGCCACTCGCGCAGCGGATCGGCCTTGGCGGCATAGCGGCCATCGATGGGAGACAGAGCGGTCAGTGCGGAAAGCGACGACATGGCAGGTGGGGAAAAATGTGAAGGGAATCTCAATCCGGACAACCCGGACGCTGCATCGAGCGTTGAACCAAGGTGCATATGCGCACCCCAGCAAGCCAGCGATTTTACCACCCGGCACGCCGGTCTCAGGGCCAATCCGGCGCCTTGGCAAGCCTCCGTTTGGCTCAGGTGCACTCGGGCGCCGCCAAGAGCACGCGGGAAAGTGCGCAGCTATACTTCCGCCTCCAACATGACATGCCTATGAAACTGATCGGATCCCACGCCAGCCCGTACACCCGCAAGGTGCGTGTGGTGCTGGCCGAAAAGAAAATCGACTGCCAGTTCGTGCTGGAAGACGTCTGGAGCGCCGACACGCAGATCCACCAGTTCAACCCGCTGGGCAAGGTGCCCTGCCTGGTGATGGATGACGGCGGCGCCCTGTTCGATTCACGCGTGATTGCCGAGTATGCCGACACGCTATCGCCGGTGGCACGCCTGATCCCGCCGGCGGGCCGCGAGCGCGTGGAAGTGCGCTGCTGGGAAGCGCTGGCCGACGGCCTGCTCGACGCCGCGCTCATGCTGCGCATCGAACACACGCAACGCACGCCCGAGCAGCGCAGTGACACCTGGCTGGCGCGCCAGAATCACAAGATCGACGACGCGCTCAAGGCCATGTCACAGGGTCTGGCCGACAAGACCTGGTGCAACGGCAACCACCTGACGCTGGCCGACATCTGTGTTGGCTGCGCGCTTGGTTACCTCGATTTCCGCCAGCCGCAGATCGACTGGCGCGAACGCCACGCCAACCTGGCCGCGTTCTATGCGCGCATGGAAAAGCGGCCGAGTTTCATAGAAACCCAGCCGCAGTAAGGCACCTTCGTTACACCGCCACCGGGTCGAACCGCCCGGCCTGGGCCATCGGCCAGTAGCGCTCATAGAGCTGGTAACGGTAGCGCCCGGCGAGCAGATCGCCGGGTTCGAGATACTTGAGCAGCGTGGAGAGCAACTGCACCTCGTTGCCCGACACACGCCGCACGATGTGGTGCGCGCGGAAGTCCGCCGGATGTTGCAGGCCCGCTGCCTGCGTCAGTTCCAGCAGCGCATGCAGCGTGTGATCGTGGTACTGATGCACGCGCTCGGCCTTGTCCGGCACCACCAGCGCCTTCTGGCGGGATTTGTCCTGCGTGGCGACGCCCGTCGGGCAGCGGTCGGTGTGGCACTTCTGGGCCTGAATGCAGCCGAGCGCAAACATAAAGCCGCGCGCCGCGTTGCACCAGTCGGCGCCCATCGCCAGCGTGCGGGCAACGTCGAAGGCCGTGACGATCTTGCCCGACGCACCGATCTTGATCTTGTCGCGCAGGTTGGTGCCCACCAGCGTGTTGTGCACCAGCAGCAGCCCTTCCTGCAGCGGCGTGCCGACATGGTCAGTAAACTCCAGCGGCGCCGCGCCCGTGCCGCCCTCTGCCCCATCGACCACGATGAAGTCCGGCAGGATGCCCGACTCCAGCATCGCCTTGACGATGCCGAAGAACTCCCACGGGTGTCCGATGCACAGCTTGAAGCCAGTCGGCTTGCCCCCCGACAGCGTGCGCAGCCGATCCACAAACTGCAGCAGACCCAGCGGCGTTGAGAATTCCGAGTGCGCGGCCGGCGAGACACAGGCTTGGCCGATCGGAATGCCACGTGTGGCAGCAATCTCCGGCGTGACCTTGGCAGCCGGCAGCACACCGCCGTGGCCCGGCTTGGCGCCCTGCGACAGCTTCACCTCGATCATCTTCACCTGCGGGCTGCGGGCTGCGCGCCTGCTCGGCAAACTTGTCCGGATCAAAGCGGCCATTGGCATCACGACAACCGAAGTAGCCTGAGGCGACTTCCCAAATCAGGTCACCGCCCTCTTCGCGGTGGTACGGCGAGATCGAACCCTCGCCCGTGTCATGAATGAAGTTACCGAGCTTGGCGCCGCGATTGAGCGCGCGAATGGCGTTGCCCGACAACGCGCCAAAGCTCATCGCCGAGATATTGAACACCGACATCGAATACGGCTTGGCACGCCCCTCGCCCACCAGCACGCGGAAGTCCGACGAGGCGATGCGCGTGGGCGCCAGCGAGTGGCCGATCCACTCGTGCCCAGCGATCTTCACATCCAGTTCGGTGCCGAACGGGCGGCTGTCGACTTCGCCCTTGGCGCGCTGGTAGACGATGCTGCGCTGGGCGCGCGAGAACGGGCGCTCGTCGGTGTCGTCCTCAACGAAGTACTGGCGGATTTCCGGGCGGATGAACTCGAACAGGAAGCGGAAGTGGCCCCACAGCGGGTAGTTGCGCAGCACCGAGTGGCGCGTCTGCGTGACGTCGTAGATGCCCAGCAGCACCAGCAGACCCGGGATGAGTGCGCACGCCCAATGCAGGTGTCCTGTGGCCCAGAACCCGGCGGTGATGACGAACAACAGCACAACACCCGCGAAGGCCCAATAGCGACGAGGCAGCATGACAAACCCTGTGTGGAGACGAATCAGGGCGCCAGCATAACCGACCATGCGCGACCCGCGTGACGGCCACAGCCGTCACAACGGACTGTTGCGAAAATCGCTCAGGCGACTGCCTTCTCAGGCACAGCCGCTTCGGCCGAAGCAATGATGCCGCCACCCAGGCAAATCTCGCCGTCGTAGAGCACAGCGGATTGACCGGGCGTCACAGCCCACTGCGCCTCGGGGAAGGACAGTGTGAGTGCGCCATCGGTGGCGCGCACCACCGTGCACGGCGCATCCGCCTGGCGATAGCGCGTCTTGGCACCGATGTGGGTGCCCTCGGCAGGGGCGTGACCGGCGACCCAGCTCAGGTCATCGGCATGCACGGTATGCGCCAGCAGCCACGGATGGTCGTGACCCTGTACCACGTACAGCGTATTGGCTGCCATGTCCTTGCGCGCCACATACCAAGCATCGCCATTGCCGTCGCGGCTGCCGCCGATCCCGATACCCTTGCGCTGCCCCAGCGTGTAGAACGCCAGGCCGATGTGCTCGCCGATGGTCTTGCCGTCAGGCGTCTTGATCGGGCCCGGTTTGGTCGGCAGGTAGCGGTTCAGGAAGTCACGGAACGGCCGCTCGCCGATGAAGCAAATGCCGGTGGAATCCTTCTTCTTGGCATTCGGCAAGCCGATTTCGGCGGCAATCTCACGCACGCGCGTCTTCGGCATCTCGCCCAGCGGGAACAGCGTGCGCGAGAGTTGTGTCTGATTCAGCCGGTGCAGGAAGTAGCTCTGATCCTTGGTGTGGTCAAACGCCTTGAGCAGCTCGAAGCGGCCATCGACCTCATGCACGCGGGCGTAGTGGCCGGTGGCAATCGTGTCCGCGCCCAGCGCCATCGCGTGGTCGAGGAAAGCCTTGAACTTGATCTCAGCATTGCACAGCACGTCGGGGTTGGGCGTGCGGCCAGCGGAGTACTCGCGCAAAAAATCCGCGAACACGCGGTCCTTGTACTCGGCAGCAAAGTTGACCGCCTCCACATCCACGCCCACCAGGTCGGCGACGGAGACGACGTCGATCCAGTCTTGTCGGGTCGAGCAGTACTCGCTGTCGTCAGCGTCTTCCCAGTTCTTCATGAACAGGCCGATGACCTCGTAGCCCTGCTGCTTGAGTAGCCACGCCGTGACGGAGGAATCCACGCCGCCGGACATGCCGACGACGACGCGCTTTTTGCTCGGCTTGTTGCTCATCATTCCGTCCCCAGGCCATACACGCTGGCGTGCGTGTGGATGAGGTCGAGCGGATAGCGTTTGCCGGCGAGATAGTCTTCCACGCAGGCCAGCAGCAGCGGGCTGCGATGGCGCTCGCGGCTGGCGCGGATCTCATCCGGCGTCATCCAGACCGTGCGGACGATGCCCTCATCGAGCGTGCGGCGCACGTCTTGCGGCCCAAGTTCGCCGGTGAAGGCCATCCGCATATAGGTGACAGGATCGCCCTCTGGCGGCTGGAACTGCGCCATGTAGCAGCCCAGGAAGGCGGTCGGCACAAAGCTGTAGGTGGTTTCTTCCAGCGCTTCACGTGCAACGGCGTCGACCAGACTTTCGTCCGGGTCGAGATGGCCGGCGGGCTGATTCAGGCGCAGACCGGCATCGGTGTGCTCTTCAACCAGCAGAAAGCGTCCGTCTCGCTCAATGATGGCGGCAACGGTGACACTGGGTTTCCAACGAACGGCTTGGCTCATGGCAAAAAGGCAACAAAAACAAGGCGTTATTGTAGCCGCGCAAGGCCGTGTCCGCTTGGGATGGCGGGGGCATCACAAATAGCGCATCCAGGGGTAGCGGCCCGTGCGGCGCAGGTTGGCAAACGAGCGTGTCGGCCAATACAGCAGCGCGATGGTGGGTAGCCAGACTGCCCACAGCTGCCAGACGGCGTCAAAGCCGAAACGCGCGCCCTGGTTGGCGCCAGCCATCTGCAGCGCCAGCAGATAGACGATGTGCAGCACATACAGATGCAGCAAGTAGAAGAACATCGGCGCGCTACCCAGCGTTTGCAGCACAGTGGCAACGCGCACGGGCAACCGGTCCAGCCATGCCAGCGCACACAGGCCAAGGCCCAGCGTTGCCAGCAGAAAGCCCAGCGACGGTGGGTACTTGGTCAGGTTCAGGAACGACACTGCCGTCGTCAGCGCATCTGGGTAAGCGGTCCAGGGCTTCGGTTCGCCATAGCCATTCATCAGGCGCAGCACGGCAAACCCGGCAAGACAGGCGGCGCCCAGCGCCAGACACAACGTACGCCGTGCCTCGGGCGAACGCTGCGCATACACCGGCGCAAACACATACCCGAGCCCGATCACGCCAATCCATGCCAGCACCGGATACGACGTGCGCAATCGCAAACCATCCGCCAACACAATCCAATCCCGCTGATGCAGGACAGCCCATAGCGTGTGCCACGGTGAATCAGGCGCGACATACACGCCCGTCAACAGGTTGTGCCCCGCGACGATCGCCAGCGACACCGCCAGCAGCGCGCCGCGCGGCAGCCAGATCAACCCCGCCAACGAGATCATCGACAAGCCGATCGCCCAGATCACCTGCAGGTACAGCGTGGTGGGCGGGAACGTGAACGTCCACGCAAAGTTGACGACCGTCACCTCCAGCATGACGAGGAACAACCCGCGCTTGAGAAGATGCGCCGCAATCACGCGCCGGTCGCCACCCTGCTTCTGCCCCGACAGCCATGCCGACATGCCCGCCAGGAACACAAACACCGGCGCGCACGGATGGCTCGCAAACCGTGTCAGCGCCAAGGCTGGCGAGGTGACCGCCAGATCGACCGGGTCCACCACCTGCGCATGCAGGAAGAAGAACTCGCGCAGATGGTCGACCACCATCAGCACCATCACCCACCCGCGCAGCAGATCGATGGCGGCGACACGGGAAAACGCGCGAGCAGGCTGCGTCCCCATACTCAGAACTTGTACGTCGCGGCCAGTGTCACCTGCCGCTCGGCGCCGGGCGCGACCCACAGTTCGTTGTACGAGCTGGCGTAATAGCGCTTGTCGAACAGGTTGTCGACGGTGAGCGACAGACGCAGCGCGCGCGTCGGCTGCACGTAGCCATGCAGGCGTACGGTGGTGTAGGCGGGCAGCTTGAAGCCGTTGTCGACGCTGTTGCCGGCGCGCTCGCCCACGTAGACCACGCCACCGCCCGCACCTGCCCGGCCGAGCGCTCCGGCACCGAACTCATACAGGCCGAGCACGCTCGCGCTGTGGCGCGGAATGTTGGACAACGGCGCCCCCGCCGGCAGCACCGTATCGGCCGTCACCGTGGCATCGGTGTAGGCGTATGAGCCCATCACCTTGAAGTTGGCTGTCATTTGGCCCGATACATCCAGCTCCACACCACGGCTGCGCACCGCACCGGCCGTGCGCTGGAACGTCGGGTCACGCGGATCGCCCGTCAGCACATTGGTCTTGTCGATGGAATACACCGCCAGCGTGCCGCCGAACTTGCCGTCGGCGGTCTCCAGCTTGGCGCCGACCTCATAGCCACGCCCGCGCTCCGGCGCAAACGCGTTGCCCTGCGCACCCGTGCCGGTGTTCGGCCGGAACGAGCGCGAGGTATTGGCGTAGAGCGACAGCGTCTGCGTCGGCTGATAGACCAGCCCCAAGCGCGGGCTGTACGCCGTCTGCTGTTGCGAGACGCTCTCGCCCGTCAGGCGGTTGTCGGCATGCTGCAGGAAGCGGTCCATGCGCACGCCGGCCAGCAGCTTCCATTGCGGCGTCAGCGTGATCTGGTCTTGCACGAACGCGCCAAAGCCGCGCTGGGTTTCGCGCGTGCTGATGCTCGGCCGCAGGGCCGGTCGTGGTTGTCCGTAGACCGGGTTGAAGATGTCGATCGCATACGGCGCCGAGGCGCTCGGGTTGGCGCGGTACATCACCGGGTCGTAGCGGAAGTTGTAGAAATCGGCACCGGCCACCAGCGTGTGCTTGATCGCACCGGTATGCACATCGCCCTGCACGTCGACGCGGCCAGCCAGATCGTTGGCGTGGTAATCACGCGCACGCGCCTGGCGCCACAACGTGCGGCCGTCGGCCAGCAAGCGCGACGCGTCCGACGATTTGCCGAACAGCTCCGACGTCCGGTACGACAGCCCCGCGTTCAGCTTCCAGCCGTCGTTGAGTTGATGCTCGACAGTCAGTTGATGGCTTTGCGTGCGCACCGTCGTATCGCCATCCCCCGGCTCGCCCAGAAAGCGCGAATTGGGCAGCGCACCCAACTGCTTGTTGACGGCAACGATGCCCCGGTCGAACGGCGCCTTCCGTTGCGCCGCTTCAAACGCATACGTCACCACCGTATCGTCCGCCGCCAGCCACGTGAACGACGGCGCGATCACATAGCGCCGGCTCGACGAAAAATCGCGAAAGCTGTGGTTGCTCTCCGCCGCCACACCCAGGCGGTAGGCAAAGCGCTCGGACAGCGGCCCGGTCAGTTCCGTCGCCAGCCGGTATTGATCGTGGTTGCCCACCGCCAGCGTGATCTCACGCGACGGCTTGAACTGCGGCGTACGCGTCACGATGTTCACGATGCCGCCCGGGTCACTGCGCCCGTACAGCGCCGCCGACGGCCCCTTAAGCACATCGATGCGCGCAATGTTGATGGCATCCACCGGCACGTTGTTCGCCCGGTTGGCCGAGAAGCCGTTGACGAGGTAGTCGGCGCCCGTATTGATGTCGCCGGCAAACCCGCGGATGGCAAAGTTGTCGGCCATGCCACCCAGGTTGTTCTGCCGGCTGATGCCGCTGACCCAGTCGAGCGCGGTGTCCAGGCGCACCGCCCCGAAATCGTCGAGCGCCTCGCGTGTCACCACGCCAACAGATTGGGGCACGTCCTTGAGCGGGGTGTCCGTCAGCGTAGCGGAGCTGGCGCGGCGTGCCCGCAAACGTTCCCCTGCCTGGCCGCGCACGACGGCCTCTTCCAGCGCAAACGTTGGGGCGACCTCGGCGCCGGCCATTTTTGACGCACCGCACAAGGCCATTCCAACCAAACTCCACCTCAGATGCGGACGGACCGTTGAACGTCTACGCTGCATGGCAACAATCGAACCGTGAAAAACGCTCACCGTATCGGAGTTGCAACTCTGTTGCAACAAAGTTTTCGGGGCGTGCGGCCTGTTACTCAGCAAATTCTCATTTTTAAGGTCAGTGCTAAGGCTGGTCCGCCGGCCAAAAACTTCGGGTAAGCTGCACATCGTTCAACAAAACCGATCAAAGCGCGCCCTTCTTCACCGCGCGCACCACAACGAGGAGAACACGATGCACATCGGCATCCCGCAGGAGACGCGGGCGGACGAGACGCGCGTTGCCGCGACCCCGGAGACGATCAAGAAGTACGTGGCGCAAGGCCATCAGGTGACGGTGCAATCCGGCGCCGGTGTGGCGGCCGCGCAGCCCGACGAGGCCTACGTGGCTGTCGGCGCCAAGATCGGCACCGCTGCCGAGGCACTGGGCGCACAGATCGTGCTCAAGGTGCGCTCACCGGAACCTGCGGAGCTTGCGCAGATGCAAGCCGGCGCCGTGCTGGTCGGCATGCTCAACCCGTTTGACGACGAGAACACCGCGCGCCTGGCCGCGGCCAACGTCACCGCCTTCGCGCTGGAAGCCGCGCCGCGCACCACGCGCGCGCAAAGCATGGACGTGCTCTCCTCCCAAGCCAACATTGCCGGTTACAAGGCCGTGATGGTGGCCGCAAACCACTACCAGCGCTTCATGCCGATGCTGATGACCGCCGCCGGCACGGTGAAGGCCGCGCGCGTGCTGATCCTCGGCGCTGGTGTGGCGGGCTTGCAGGCGATTGCCACGGCCAAACGCCTGGGTGCGGTGATTGAGGCATCGGACGTGCGCCCCGCCGTGAAGGAGCAGATCGAATCGCTGGGTGCCAAATTCCTCGACGTGCCGTTCCTGACGGACGAAGAACGTGAGATTGCGCAAGGCGTGGGCGGCTATGCCCGTCCGATGCCGCCCGACTGGATGCGCCGCCAGGCTGAACTCGTGCACACGCGCGCAAGCCAGGCCGACATCGTCATCACCACCGCGCTGATCCCGGGCCGTCGCGCGCCGACGCTGCTGTCCGAAGCCACCGTGCAGGCCATGAAGCCGGGCTCGGTGGTGGTCGACTTGGCCGCCACGCAAGGCGGCAACTGCCCGCTGACGGAAGCCGATCGCGTGGTCGTCAAACACGGCGTCACGCTGGTGGGCTACACCAACCTCGCGTCGATGGTGGCGGCCGATGCCTCCGCCCTCTATGCGCGCAACGTGCTGGATTTCCTCAAGCTCATCATCGACAAGGATGGTGGCCTCGCCATCAACCGCGAAGACGACATCGTGGCCGCCTGCCTGCTCAGTCAGGCCGGCCAGGTGGTGCGTGCTCCCGCTGCCACGAGCACCGCCAAATAACAGTGGAGACAGCGGCCCGGCGGGTATGTGCAACAGCACCACCCGCCCAGGGCCGCATGTGGCGATTTCATTTTTGTTTCAAGGAAAGCTTCATGCAACGCAACATGCTTCGCGCCAAGCTGCACCGCGCGACGGTCACCCAGGCTGATCTGGACTACGAAGGCTCGTGTGGCATCGACGAGGACCTCCTCGACGCCGCCGACATGCGCGAGTACGAAAAGATCGAGCTGTACAACGTCAACAACGGCGAGCGCTTCTCCACCTACATCATCAAGGGCAAGCGCGGCTCGGGTGAAATCTCGCTGAATGGCGCCGCTGCACGCCGTGCCCACGTGGGTGACCTGCTCATCATCTGCACCTACGCGCCGATGACCGAGGAAGAAATCGCCAGCTACAAGCCGAAGGTCGTGCTGCTGGGCGAAGGCAACAAGATCAAGGCCATCAAGGAAACCTGACGCGCAGATACGGCCCCGCAGAAAAACCAACGCGGGGCTGCACTGCATATCGACCAAGAAGCGAGGAGGAGCACCCAAATGGAGCTGGTCAATCACACGGTGATCAACCTGATCATCTTCGTGCTGGCGATCTACGTCGGCTACCACGTGGTCTGGACGGTCACGCCGGCATTGCATACGCCGCTGATGGCCGTGACCAACGCCATCTCGGCCATCATCATCGTCGGCGCGATGCTGGCGGCGGGCCTGACGCAGACTGGGCTGGGCCGCACCATGGGCGTGGTGGCGGTGGCACTGGCAGCAGTCAACGTGTTTGGCGGCTTCCTGGTCACCCAGCGCATGCTTGAGATGTTCAAGAAGAAGGAGCCCAAGGCCAAGGCTGGGCAGACCGAGGGAGCCAAGCAATGAGCATGAACCTCGTCACCCTGCTGTACCTGCTGGCGTCGGTCTGCTTCATCCAGGCGCTCAAGGGGCTTTCGCACCCCACCACGGCGCGGCGCGGCAACGCGTTCGGCATGACGGGCATGGCGATTGCCGCCGTCACGACCGTCGCGCTCATCTACAAACTCAAGGCCGAAGTGTTTGCCGGCACCGAGAGCGGCGCATCCACGGGCTTCATCCTGATCTTCGCGGGCCTGGTGGTCGGCGGCGGCATTGGTGCTTACGTGGCGCGCACGGTCGAGATGACCAAGATGCCCGAACTGGTGGCCGCCATGCACTCGCTGATTGGCCTGGCGGCAGTGTGTATTGCCACGGCGGCCGTCGCCGAGCCCGATGCATTCGGCATCACCATGGCTGGTGACAACGTGCTGCCGCTGGGCAACCGTGTAGAGCTGTTCATCGGCACGTTCGTGGGCGCCATCACGTTCTCCGGTTCGGTGATCGCCTTCGGCAAGCTGTCGGGCAAATACAAGTTCCGTCTGTTCCAGGGTGCGCCGGTGCAGTTTGCCGGCCAGCACATGCTGAACCTGCTGCTGGCGGTGGCCATGCTGGGTTTCGGCATCCTGTTCTTCCTGACGCAGAACTGGTTGCCGTTCGTCATCATGACGGCCATCGCCTTCGTGTTGGGCGTGCTGATCATCATCCCGATCGGCGGGGCAGACATGCCGGTGGTGGTGTCGATGCTGAACTCGTACTCGGGTTGGGCGGCGGCAGGCATCGGCTTCTCGCTCAACAACCCGATGCTGATCATCGCGGGTTCGCTGGTGGGTTCGTCCGGTGCCATTCTGTCTTACATCATGTGCAAGGCGATGAACCGGTCGTTCTTCAACGTGATCCTGGGTGGCTTCGGCTCGGAGGCTTCCGCTGGTGCAGCGGCCGGTGGTGGCGGGCAGCAACGCCCGGTCAAATCGGGCTCGCCGGATGATGCCGCCTTCCTCATGGGCAACGCGGAGACGGTCATCATCGTCCCCGGCTACGGCTTGGCCGTAGCACGCGCGCAGCACGCCCTGAAGGAACTGACCGAAAAGCTGACGGACAAAGGCGTGACGGTCAAGTACGCCATCCACCCCGTCGCCGGCCGCATGCCGGGCCACATGAATGTGCTGCTGGCCGAGGCCGAGGTGCCGTACGACCAGGTCTTCGAGATGGAAGACATCAACGGTGAATTCGGCCAGGCCGACGTGGTACTGGTGCTGGGCGCCAACGACGTGGTCAACCCGGCGGCCAAGAACGACCCCAAGTCGCCCATTGCCGGCATGCCCATCCTGGAGGCCTACAAGGCCAAGACCATCATCGTGAACAAGCGCTCGATGAACGCCGGCTACGCCGGGCTCGACAACGAGCTGTTCTACATGGACAAGACGATGATGGTGTTCGGCGATGCCAAGAAGGTGGTGGAAGATATGGTGAAATCTGTGGACTAAGGCGGTGCACTGACGGCCGTCAACCCACCCTTAGTTTGCGGCAGCAGTCCACCCCTGTTCCGCTTGCCCCCGGTGACGGCAGGCAGTAACTTAGTGCTAACGGGCAGCGCAGGCCACACCGGCCAGCGCCGCCTCTTTTGCCCTTCTATCCCCTTTTTCGGCCTTCTTTCCAGCCACCCGACGTATGCAACAGGACAGCGCGCTGCCGGTCTATTTCCACCCGACCCTGACTGTGGTGGTCGACGACAGCCAGTCATTCGTGGAAAGCCTTGGGTTCCAGATGGATCCGTCGCGGGCAATGCTAGCCTTCAACGATCCGGATGAGGCGCTGGCGTGGCTGCGCCAGTGGCATTCGCTGCGCATGCCGGGCTTCCTGCCGGTGCGCGTGACGCACGACGATCTGACGTTCTCCAGCGAGCGCCGCACCATCCAGCTCGACGTCGACCGCGTCTACCGCCAGATCCACGAGGTGAATCGGTTTCTGCAGCCGTCGGTGATCGTGGTGGACTACTCCATGCCGCGCATGAACGGGCTGGAGTTTTGCGCCAAGCTCAAAGAGCTGCCGTGCATGACGATCCTGCTGACCGGTATGGCCGACGAGAACATCGCCGTGCAGGGTTTCAACGACGGGCTGATCGACCGCTACATCAAGAAGGATCACCCGGCCATGGCCGAGCGCCTGGGTGCGGAAATCGAAGCGCTGCAGATGCGCTACTTCAGCCGACTGTCGAGCACGCTACGCGAGTTGCTGTCGCGCCACTCGTTCAGTTTTCTGTCGGACCCGGCGGTCATGCAGCTCGTGCGCGAACTGTCTGCGCGCTACCGCTTCATCGAGTATTACCTGTACCCGCATCCGGCCGGTGTGCTGCTGCTTACCGCTGATGGGCGTGCCACGCTCATGGTCATCGAGACCAACGCGAGCATGCTCACGCACCTGGAAAACGCCGAGGCCTACAACGCGCCCGACGAACTGCTCAAAGGCTTGCACGACAAGCAGATCGTCCCGTTCTTCTGGCCCGGCGACGGTATGTACACACCAGCCTGCGTAGATTGGAAGGAGTACTGCTTGCCCGCCGAGGTATGCCAGGGACGCGAACCGTACTACTACGCGCTGTTCGACATGCCCAGCCATCTGCTGCCTGCACAGGTCTACAGCTATACCCAGTTCCTTGCCAACTACAAGCAGGATCCGGACGCGCTCACCGGCCGCAAGCCGCGCTGAAAACGCCACATTCTGAGTTGCGCTGCACTGCGGCAATCCACATTGTGTGGGCCATGTTGGGCAAGTACAATCATTTGAGTCATCCGGCATCCATGACGTCAGAGCATGCGCCGGTGCAATCGCCTTGATGCATGCATGGCAGTGCTGCGGCATCATGGCGATGCGAGAGCGTCGGCAGGCAATCTACGGTACGGCGCTCCGAAAGTATTACTGTGCGGGATTCTCCTTGAGAGACGATTTGGGATGCAGCAGCGGGCCGCGCGCCAATTCAGCGCGTGTCGCGGATGTCAGGGGAGTGCATCGTTCCAGTCTGTTTGCGGTCGCACGATTCCCGTTGCCACGCTGTTGATCTGCGGTTGCGCAAGCCTGATCGCTTTCGCAATGGCAGGTCGCCTTTTCTGATCTTCTCGAAGCGGGTTTGGGCGAGAGACGCCCGGGCCGATGCGCGGTAGGCGCGGCCAGCGGACGGCTTCAAGCACGCTTTCACGACTGATGCGACGGCATGCCCGGCGGTCTATCGCTGTGGTGGTGCTGTGTTCGTTGTGCCCGACATTGCAGTACGGGCCCGGACGCGCGGTGGTTGGAGTGAGCGTCCCGCTTGGCAGACGTTTTCCCTGAAGTCTCCGGCAAATTCGCACCGTGTACTCACCCAACCAAATCGATCCGGCAGTCAGCTTCCGCAACTCCCAGGGTCAGCAGGTCCGCGGCACCATCATCACGTTGCAGCGGCGCGCCCTGGTGATGGAGATCTACAACCCGTACTCGATCGTGCAGGTGAGCGAGGTCCTCTCCGACCTGGCGATCAAGATCGGTACACGTCAGGTCTACCTCGGCAAGGCGGTGGTGATCAGCCTGGTCAACACCGGCCTGACCGCTGTCGCCTCGCTCACGCTGATCGACGAATGGCGCGAGCTGTCGGAAGTGGCCGACACGCCCACCTCCGTCGGCGAAGAAGCGCGAACGTTCGTGCGGGATTGGCAAGAACGCTTCCGCATCCGGCGCGAATATCAGATCGTCGTCAATGAGATGCGGGCCTTCCTGGCGGAAGTCGCGCGCTGGGTGGAGCAGGTGGATCTGTCTAAGACTTTGCCGCGCGAAGACAATAAGCTGCGCTCCGATGTCTTCATGGAACTAGCCGAACCGGTCATGCTCCGGGTCAAGCACTACCTGGACATCCTGGAGGCGGAAGCCGCTGAAGTCGAAGCCGGCCTGGCACCCGCCCACCGCGCCTACGCGCAGACTGCGCTGCATCCGCTGCTACTGCGTTCACCGTTCGTGCATCGGACCTTCACCAAGCCGCTGGGCTACGCCGGTGACTATGAAATGGTCAACCAGATTCTGGGCGACCCACAGGAGGGTCCGAGCACCTATTTCCAGATCGTGAACGTGACGTTCTTGAAATCGCTGGTGGCTCAAGCGCACCGGAATCGCATCGACATCCTGGTCGACTTCCTCAAACAACTCGCGATCAAGGCCAAGGCCGAGGGGCGCCCGTATCGCGTCATGAACCTTGGCTGTGGGCCCGCGGTGGAAATCCAACGCTTCCTGCGCGAGTTCGATGAGCCGCACCTGCTTGAGTTCGAGCTGATCGACTTTAGCCAGGAGACACTGGACTACGCGAAGGACCAACTCAGCGCGGCAGCCGTGAAAGCGGGCACGACACTCTCCGCTCAATTCGTCCATCAATCCGTACACGAACTGATTAAGCGACCCACGCTTAAGACCGAGTCGCTACACAACTGCGACGCAGTGTATTGCGCCGGCCTCTTTGACTACCTTTCTGACAAAGTGTGCAATCGGCTGCTGGCGTACTTTGCCGCCCGCACGCGCGTGGGCGGCAAAGTGCTCGCCACCAATGTACACAGCAGCAACCCGGAAAGGCTTGGCATGGAACACCTATTGGAGTGGTATCTGGTCTACCGTGACGAAGAGCGCATGACAAACATGCTGCCACCGGGTTTCGAGCAGGCACACATCTCCACCGACACGACCGGCGTTAACGTGTTTGCCCAAGCCGATATGACCGCCATGGTTTGAGAACGTGCAATGACTGCCATCAGCTATCAGGGCTATCAGCAGGAACTCTCCGATCTGCGCCTGTCGTTCAGCCGTGCCGGCGCCATCACCGGCATCGTGCTCGTACTGCTGGGCGTCGGGCTCGATTACGGCCTGTATCCACAGCACCAAGTCCTTTTCGGCGCGGTGCGTGGCGTCGTCTCGCTGCTGATCTTGCTCATCATGTTTTGCATGCCCACGCGATGGGGCAAGCCACATGTTCCGGCCTTGACGTTGCTGTGGCTATCGCTACCGCAGATCATGATTGCCTGGATGATCTGGTACACCGATGGTGCTGAGTCGTTGTACTACGCGGGATTGAATCTGGCGATCTTTGCCGTTGGTATCGTGATGCCCGTGGGGTTTATCCAGACGGTGGCGTTCGGCGCGTTCACGTACGTCATCTGGATCATCGCCTGTGTCATGCACGCAGGCGGCATCCATTCAATCGACACGTTCATCGTCTACGCGCTACTCCTGTTCTTTTCAGTCATATCCAGTTCCGTATTCACCTACTTCAATGAACTCGGCCGCTTTCAATTGTTCCGGCTCAAGGAAGAAGTCGCACAGAAGAACCAGCAACTCGCCCTGACAAACCAGAATCTCACCGAAATCAAGGGCCAGCTCCTGCAGCAGGAGAAGATGGCCGCCATCGGCACGCTGTCTGCTGGCCTGCTGCACGAGATCAACAACCCGGTCAACTTCTGCCTGATGGCAATTTCCGTGGCGCAGGAAGACCCGACCGCCAAAGACAGCCCCATGCTGCTCGAATGCCTGGCCGACGCCAAGGAAGGCATGCAGCGCGTGCAACATATCGTGTCGGACCTGAAGACCTTCGCCTACCGCAGCCCCGAGAAAGGCGAAGCCGATTCGCCCTTCCTGGCAGAGAAGGCCATCGATTCGGCCATCCGCCTGACGAGTCATGAACTGCGCGGTGTGGCGGTCGAGCGCAGGCTGCCGCCCGATACGCTGGTGCGTGGTGACGAAGCAGCCATCATCGGCGTGCTGATCAACCTGCTGTCGAACGCGGCACTGGCCATGCACAAGGTGCAGCGCGAAAACCCACGCATCGAAATTGCAGCCGAATGGATCAACGACCGGCTGCACGTGGTTGTAACGGACAACGGTCCGGGCATCTCCGAGAAGAATCTCTCGCGCGTGTTTGAACCGTTCTTCACCACGCGCGAAGTCGGCAAGGGGCTGGGGCTGGGCCTGTCGATCAGCTACAGCGTGATCCAACGCCATGGCGGCACGCTTGCCGTGACGAGCCAGGAAGGCGAATGGGCACGCTTCACGTTCGATCTGCCGCGCTCGGAGTAGGACGCATCATGGACATCACGCCGGACACCGTCACCATCCTCTACGTCGACGACGAGCTGCAAGCCTGCAAGTGGTTCGCGCGCACCATCGGCGACGGCTACGAGGTGCTGACGGCCAACAGCGTAGAGGAAGCCAAGGCGGTGCTGCACGACGCACACGAGCGCATCAGCGTGGTGCTGACGGACTTCCGCATGCCCGGCGGCAACGGCACGGAATTGCTGCGCTTCATTGATGCGGAGTACGGCGACATCGCCACCATCCTCGTCACCGCGTATGCCGACAAGGATCTGCTGATCCAGGCGGTCAACACAGGCCGCGTGTTCAAGATCCTGGAGAAACCCTACAAGCCGGAAGACGTACGACGCTCGCTGCAGGAAGCATTGGCGCTGCGCCAGGACCGCCTGCTGCGCACGCAGCGCCTGATGGCGATCGACGAGACCCTCGCCTTTCTCGCGCACGAACTGAACACGCCACTGGCGGCCATCTCCAACTTTGCGCGTGGCATCCGCATGCGCGTGGACCAGACCGAGTTCGTGCCGGAAGCCCTGCCGGAGATCGGCCGTGCGGCTGACCGCGTGCAGGAAAATGCGCGCTACTGCCTGTCGGTGATCGCCACGTTCCTGAATTCAGTGCGCAACACCTACGGCAAGCCCGGCACGGCGGCCACGCCCAACAGCGCCAGCGGGTTGATCCGCTCGCTGTTTGACACGTACCCGTTCACCAGCGCGCAGCGTGAATGGGTGTCGTACCGCGTAGAGCAGGATTTCCCGATCGCCACGCTGCCCAACTGCGTGATGCTGGTGCTGTCGTCGCTGACGAGCAATGCGCTGCACGCGCTACGGCGCACGCCGTTGCCGCGCCTGGAGATCGTCGCCAGCAACGCGCCGGAAGCCAGCGGCATCCGCCACATGATCCGCATTGAAGACAACGGCCCCGGCATCGACCCGGATGTCCTCAAGCGGCTGACCATCGACCCTGTGACGACGCGCGCCGAAGAAGGCGGCAACGGCATGGGCATGATTTTTTGTACGCGGATCATGCAATCGTTCGGGGGAGCGATCGCAATTGACTCCGCACCCAGCGCAGGCACGCGCGTGACTCTGACGTTCCCATGACCCCATCAACAAGACGAACCACGCTGCACCTGATCCGCGTATTGACTGCATTTGCTATGAGGAGTGATGGATGACCAATCCCGGGGGCCACACGCCCACAACCCCGCCCAAGATCCTGTACGTGGACGACGAGACATTGGCGCTGACTTACTTCGGCCGTGCCATCGGTTCACTGGCGCCGGTCGTCACCGCCACCTCGGTTGAAGAAGGCAAGCGCATGCTTGACCAGCACGCCGCCACGCTGGGCGTGCTCGTGTCGGACCAGCGCATGCCCGGTGAACTCGGCAACGAACTGCTGCGCTATGCGCGCGAGCGCTATCCGCACCTGGTGCGCATCCTGACCACCGCGTACTCGGAAATCGAAGACACGGTGGAGGCTGTCAACCAAGGGCAGATTCATCGCTACATCAAGAAGCCGTGGGACATCACTGCACTGCGCGTGGAACTGAAGCAAGCGCTGGAATTTTCCGACCTGCGCCGCGAGCGTGATGCCCTGCTGCGCGAGAAGATGACCGTGCGCCAGAGCCAAACGCTCACGCATCGCATCGGCGCGCTGCAGACGCTGTATCTGGCGGTGTCCGGGCTGCCATCGTTCAGCGCTGTCAACGATTACCTGCACGCAGCGGCGGCCGTCGGGCTGCACGCCGTGGAGCAACCGGACTGGGCGGTCAAGGATTACACCGAACTCGTCAGCGAAGAAAGCCTGCGCACCGGTGAGTTGAGCCACGCGGTGCGGCAGATTTATCAAGACCTGTCGTCACGGTTCGACAGCACACCCGCCACGCAGGCATTGGACGTGTTGACCGAAGTGCTGCAAGGCAAGGTCTCGCCGGCTGGCGGTGATGCGGCAGCCGTCATCGACCTCACCACGCTGACGGAATTTCTGGAGACTGCGTCAACGCACAAGGTGTCGGAAGCGCATGCCAAGTGGTTGGCCTTCCTGCTGTGGCTTGACGGCAAAGGCTGGTCGATCAAGGCCGAGCGCGACGGCACCACCGTCAAGCTGCGCTTGGTTGATCACCTGACGCAACTCACGCCAGACCAGTTGGCGGGTTGGATGGAACACTTCCAGGAGAATCAGCAGGCCGCCTGATTCTGCCAGCGGCCTTTCGCACAACGCCGATGCTTATGCGTCGGCGTTGTCGTTTTCGGAACCCGAAGCCGTATCGCGGGCCGGGCGATCGCGCATCCCCCCCTTCACCATATCGAAGCGGAACAGGCGGCATTCGATGTTGCCGTTATAGAGCGGCGTGCGCTGCGATTCTTTCAGCCGCATGCGGCGTGGTATCGAAAGATCGCCGGTAAAGACGAACGCCTTCCAGCCGGAGAACTCGCGCTTGAGCGTGCCCGCAAAGGCCTGCGCGAATTCGTTGGCCTTGGCCTCTTCCTCTGGATCGATCGGGGGCGGCGGCTCAGGCTGGCGCTGCTCGCGCATCGGGCGGCGACCATCGTCGCGCGGGGCGCCCATCGCACGGCTGGCGCGCTCGAACACGGTGCCGTCATCCTCTCCTTCGCCTTCCGGTCGGCGGCGGCGCGAACCTTGGGCACCACGCACGGCGATACGCTCACCGTACGGCGGGTTCATCAGCAACACGCCGGCGGCCTCAAACGGCGGCTTGCCGAAGCGCGCATCGACCTGCTTGAGCAGCGGCTCGCCGGGCAGACCGGCACGCTGCCAGTTGGCCTTGGCATAAGCCAGCATGTCGGTGGAGATGTCGGCGCCCGCCACCAACGGCGGCGCACGGCGCATGGATGCTGCCGCCGCATCGGCAGCCGCTTCGCGCAGGCGCTTGAAGCATTTGGCGTCGTGGTCAATCAACCACTCGCAGGCGAAGGCTCGCTTGCCGCCGGGTGCAATACCCAAGGCACGCTGCGCAGCTTCGACAAGGAACGTGCCGCTGCCGCACATCGGGTCATAGAACGGCATACCGTGCGCGCCAGTCCAGCCGGTCAGGCGCAGGATGCCCGCCGCGAGGTTTTCCTTTAGCGGCGCCTCGCCCTTCTCTTCACGCCAGCCGCGCTTGAAGAGCGGCTCACCGGTGGTATCGAGGTAGATCGTGCAATCGGTCTCGGTCAGGTACGCGTAGATGCGCACGTCGGGCGAGACGGTGTCGACGCTGGGGCGCGCACCGGTGCGCTGGCGGAATCGGTCACAGACGCCGTCCTTCACGCGCAGGCCGACGAACTTGAGGCTTTGCAGCGGCGATTTGTGCGCGGTCACATCCACGCGGATCATCTCGTCCGGCGTGAAGTAATCTTCCCAGCGCTGCGCGGCAGCCAGCGCGTAGATGTCGTCTTCCGAGCGATACCCGCGCGAAGCCAAACGCATCAGCACCCGGCTGGCGATGCGGCTGTGCAGGTTGACGGCATACGCCGCGCCCTGCGTACCGAAGAAGTGCACGCCGCCCGGCACGGTGCGGCCAACCTCGAACGCGGCCAGCTCATCCACCTCGGGGCGGATCGAGATTTCGGCCAGTTCATCGGCCAGCGCTTGTTCCAGCCCGCGGGGGCACGGCGCGAAGTATGCAGTTGCCATCAGAAAACCAAGAAAATCAGAACGGCTTCACGACCACCAGGATCGTGATCGCCAACAACAACAGCACCGGCAGTTCATTGAACCAGCGGTAGAAGGTGTGCGAGCGCTTGTTGGCACCCGCCTCGAAATTGCGCAGCAGGACGCCGCAGCCATGGTGGTAACCGATCGTCACCAGCACGAGTGCAAGCTTGGCGTGCATCCAGCCATTGGGCGGCGTCAGGCCGATGCGGTAGCCGAAGAGCAGCCACAAGCCCAGCAGGATCGCGATGATCGCCAGCATGGTGGTGAAGCGGAACAGCTTGCGCGCCATGATCAGCAGGCGCGTGATGGCCGCGCGCTCGGTTTCCATCGCCAGGTTGACGAAGATGCGCGGCAGGTAGAACAAGCCAGCAAACCACGATGCGACAAAGACGATGTGAAAGGCTTTGACCCAGAGCATGCGAAAAGTCCCGTGAATCCCGTGAAAAAGCGATCGATGAAAACATCGCGCGCCGCTCGTGGCGGCGCGCAGTAGGTATCAGGTGCGAATCTCGCCGTGCCCGAACACGACGTACTTGAGCGAGGTCAGCCCCTCCAGCCCGACCGGCCCACGCGCGTGCAGCTTGTCGTTGGAGATGCCGATCTCGGCGCCCAGGCCGTACTCGAAACCGTCGGCAAAGCGCGTGGACGCGTTGATCATCACGCTGGCCGAATCGACCTCGCGCAGGAAGCGCATGCCGGTCGAGTAGTTCTCGGTGATGATGGAATCGGTGTGCGCCGAGCCATAGGTGTTGATGTGCTCGATGGCGGTGTCCAGGCCGTCCACCATGCGGATCGACAGGATCGGCGCGAGGTATTCGGTGTGCCAGTCGGCTTCGACGGCGTCTTTCAGGTTGCCGAAGCCGGCGGCTTCCAGCGTGGTGCGCGTTGCGGGGCAGACGCGCAGCTCAACGCCCTTCTCCTGATAAATCTTGACCAGCGGCGGCAGCGCCCGCGCAGCGATGTCGCGCGAGACCAGCAGCGTTTCCATCGTGTTGCACGGCGCGTAGCGTTGCGTCTTGGCGTTGTCGCACACGCGCACGGCCTTTTCGATATCGGCATCGACGTCGATGTAGACGTGGCAGATGCCGTCCAGGTGCTTGATCATCGGCACGCGCGCTTCTTCCATCAGGCGGGCGATCAGGCTCTTGCCGCCGCGTGGCACGATCACGTCGACGTACTCCGTCATGGTGATGAGCTTGCCGACAGCCGCGCGATCGGTGGTAGCAATCACCTGCACAGCATTGGCTGGCAGGCCGGCATCGGCCAGACCCTCTTCGATCAGTGTCGCCAGCGCGCCATTCGACTCAATGGCTTCCGAACCGCCGCGCAGGATGGTCGCGTTACCTGATTTGATGCACAGCGCCGCAGCATCCACCGTCACGTTCGGACGCGACTCATAGATGATGCCGATCACGCCCAGCGGCACGCGCATCTGACCGACCTGGATGCCGGTCGGGCGGAACTTCATGTTGCTGATCTCGCCGATCGGGTCCGCCAGCGCGGCGATCTGTTCCAGGCCCGCGGCCATGGTGTCGATGGCGCGGTCGGTAAGCGTGAGGCGGTCGATGAAGGCGGCGTCCTGGCCGTTGGCACGGGCGCGTTCGACATCGCGGGCGTTGATCTCTTTGAGCTTGGCGGCATCGCGGCGGATGGCGGCGGCGATGTGCAGCAGCGCACGGTTCTTCTGCGCGGTGCCGGCGCGGGCCATGCCGCGCGAGGCGGCGCGCGCCTGACGGCCGACCAGGGCCATGTATTCGTTCACGTCGAGCTGCTTCATGATGATCGCGGCCGGCGAGCTGCCGGCAAATTCAATGTGAGGACTATTCGGATGGCTTTGCCGCCAATCGCGCGGACTATGCTGGAACCGGAAGGCTGCCCGGCCGCGCGATGCGCATCGCCAGTTGCAGCAAGCCATCCCACGGCTCAGCCGGTAGCGATGGCTCTCGCAAGCCCTTGACCTGCCGGTCCAGCTTGGCCGCCATGGCGAGCGCGCCTTCCAGTTCACGCTGCGACAGCCGCTGCGCCGCCTGCGGCACCAGCCGCTCGCGTGCGCCCCAGACCCGCAGCTCACGCAGCATCGACGCCGCTGGCTTGCCTTGGGCCATGCCCGAGGCGATTTTTGATAATACGCGAATTTCTTCGGTCAACGTCCAGAGCACCAGCACCGTGGCCTCGCCCTCGCCGCGAAGGCCTTCGAGCATGCGCACGAGGCGCGGCACATCGCCGGCCAGCATGGCTTCAGACAGCTTGAACACGTCATAGCGCGCCACGTTGAGCACCGCATCGTGCACATCGTCGAACGTCAGCACGCCCGGCGGATGCAGCAGGCCGAGCTTCTGGATTTCCTGGTGCGCAGCCAGCAGGTTGCCTTCCACGCGATCGGCAATGAATTGCAGCGCGCGTCGGCCGGGCTCGCCGGGTTCCACGCGTTGCTGCTGACGGGCGAGACGCTCGCCGATCCAGCTGGGCAACTTGGTGCGGTCCACCGAATCGACCTTGATCGACACGCCCGCGCCTTCCAGCGCCGCGAACCACGCCGACTTGGCGGTGGCAAAGTCCAGGCGCGGCAGCGTGATCAGCGTGATGGTGTCGGTCGCAGGGCCGGACGGTGTGCCCGCCGCTAATGCGCGCAAGGCTTCTCCGCCATCCTTGCCAGGCTTGCCCGACGGAATGCGCAGCTCAACGATCTTGCGGTCGCCGAACAGCGACATCGACTGCTGCGCCTCCGTCACGCGCGACCACGAGAAGCCGCGTTCGACGCTCATCACATCACGCTCGGTGAAACCCTGGGCACGCGCGGCCTGGCGCAGTGCGTCAACGGCCTCCAGCACAAGCAGGTGCTCGTCACCGTGCACCACATACAACGGCGCCAAGCCCTTGGTACTGGCCTGTTTGAGGTGTCCTTCGAGCGCGTCGAGCCGCAGTTGCATGACCTGGTGCGCGCCGCTTACGACGGCAGCTTCACGGCGCCCAGTCGCCGCACGAGCTGGTTGATCGTGTCGCCCTGCATATCGCGGTAGAGCGCGGCCTCTTCGTAGTCCTTGGCCAGCACCTGCGTCTCGTTGTACGACAGGTCGCGGAACTGCGTAATCTCCGACGGCGGAATCAGCAGGTTGTCTTTCGCATCGCGCAGCTGGAAGCGGAAGCGATACGTGATGCGGTACTCGCGCACCACGCCCTGCGGCGTGAGCGACGAGATAGTCTTCACGCGGTCTTCGGCCAGTACATCGAGCAGCGCATCGGCGTCTTTCTTGTCCGACACGATAACGGTGTCGGAGCCGTTGTCGATCAGCCGACGCAGCTGTGCGCGCATCTGCGAGTTCTGCGGCAGGCTGATGTACAGCCGCTTGAAGGCGAAGTCGGTATTCCCGCGGATGTGGAAGCCGCAGGCAGACAGCGCCGGCAGCGCAACCGCCAGGGCAATGACAGCGCGACCAAATCGACGGCGGGACAAACTGCGGGACAACGACATAACCATGCGTTCCTTGAGTGAGGTGGCGAGCAACGCTCAGGCCACCACGTTCACCAGACGGCCGGGCACCACGATAATCTTCTTGGGCGGCTTGCCTTCGGCAAATTTCTGGACCGCTTCATCCTTGGCGGCGATGGCCTCGATGGCGGCGCGGTCGGCATCGGCCGGCACCACGATGCTGCCGCGCACTTTGCCGTTGACCTGCAGCACAAGCTCGATCTCGCTCTGCACCAGCGCGCTTTCGTCGACCTGCGGCCACGGGGCGTCGAGCAGATCGCCATACGCGCCGGCATAACCCAGTTCCGCCCACAGCACGTGCGTGATGTGCGGCACCACCGGGTACAGCACGCGCAGCAGAATGCCGAGGCCTTCGCGGCGCGCATCGGCGCCGGCGTCCTTGGCGCCTTCCAGCGCGTTGAGCATCTTCATCGTCGCCGAGACGACGGTGTTGTACTGCAGGCGCTCGTAGTCGTAATTGGCTTGCTTGAGCACGGTGTACAGCTCGCGGCGCAGCGCGCGGTCGGCATCCGTTGTGCCAGCGACGACACCATTGCCGTGACCCGCGCGGATGGCATCGCCATGTGCCACACCGAAGTTCCACAGGCGGCGCAGGAAGCGCGAGGCGCCCTCCACACCCGCATCGTTCCATTCGAGCTGCTGCTCGGGCGGCGCGGCGAACATCGTGAACAGGCGCGCGGTGTCGGCACCGTACTGGTCGATCAGAGCTTGCGGATCGATGCCGTTGTTCTTCGACTTCGACATCTTCTCCACACCGCCGATCACCACCGGCTGACCGTCGGCCTTGAGCGTGGCACCGACCGGGCGGCCACGTTCGTCAGTCTGCACGTCGACATCCGCCGGGTTGATCCACTGCTTCTTGCCCGATGCGTCTTCGCGGTAATACGTCTCGTTGAGCACCATGCCCTGCGTGAGCAGGTTGGTGAACGGCTCGTCGAACTTGACCAGGCCCAGGTCACGCATGACCTTGGTCCAAAAGCGTGCGTACAGCAGGTGCAGGATCGCGTGCTCGATGCCGCCGATGTACTGGTCCATCGGCATCCAGTAATCGTTGCGGGCGTCGACCATCGTTGCGCCGTCCGGGCACGTGTAGCGCATGTAGTACCAGCACGAATCGATGAAGGTATCCATCGTGTCGGTCTCGCGGCGCGCGGGCTTGCCGCACGACGGGCACGTGCATTCGAGGAAGCGCGGGTCCTTGGCGAGCGGGTTACCCGTGCCGTCCGGCACGAGGTCTTCGGGCAGGCGCACCGGCAGGTCTTGCTCGGGCACCGGCACGACGCCGCAGCTGTCGCAGTGGATCAGCGGGATCGGCGTGCCCCAGTAGCGCTGGCGCGAGATGCCCCAATCGCGCAGGCGCCAGGTGGTCTTCTTCTCGCCGAGGTCCTTGGCGGCCACGTCAGCGGCCACGGCATCGACGGCTTGCTTGTAGTTCAGGCCGTCGTACTTGCCACTGTTGACCAGTACGCCGTGTTCCTTGTCACCGTACCACTCAGCCCAGGTCGTCGTGTCGTAGGGCTGGCCCTTCACGTCGACCACTTGCTTGATCGGCAGGTTGTACTTGTTGGCGAAAGCGAAGTCGCGCTCATCGTGCGCGGGCACGCCCATCACGGCGCCGTCGCCGTAGGTCATCAACACGTAGTTGCCGACCCACACCGGCACGGATTCGCCCGTGATCGGGTGCGTAACGGTGAGGCCGGTCGGCACGCCCTTCTTTTCCATGGTCGCCATGTCGGCTTCCATGACGCTGCCGTGCTTGCATTCGTCGATGAACGCGGCGAGTGCGGGGTTGGTCTGCGCGGCGTGCGTGGCGATCGGGTGCTCGGCGGCCACGGCGCAGAAGGTGACACCCATGATGGTGTCGGCGCGCGTGGTGAAGACGTACAGCTTGCCGTCGTTGATCACCTTGCCGTCATCACCGGGAATGCTGTGCGGGAACGCAAAGCGCACGCCTTCGCTCTTGCCGATCCAGTTCTGCTGCATCAGCTTGACGCGCTCCGGCCAGCCCAGCGGGTTCAGGTCGGACAGCAGTTCCTCCGCATACTCGGTGATGCGCAGGTAGTACATCGGGATCTCGCGCTTTTCCACCACCGCGCCCGAGCGCCAGCCGCGCCCGTCGATCACCTGCTCGTTGGCAAGCACGGTCTGGTCGACCGGGTCCCAGTTGACGGTGCCGGTCTTGCGGTAGGCGATGCCCTTTTCGAGCATCTTCAGGAACAGCCACTGGTTCCAGCGGTAGTAATCGGGGTTGCAGGTGGCAACCTCGCGCGACCAGTCGATCGCCAGGCCCATCGACTGCATCTGCTTCTTCATGTACGCGATGTTGTCGTAGGTCCAGGCAGCCGGGGCCACGCCGTTGTTGAGCGCCGCGTTTTCCGCCGGCATGCCGAAGGCGTCCCAGCCCATCGGCATCAGCACGTTGTACCCCTTCATGCGCAGCTGACGCGTCATCACGTCATTGATCGTGTAGTTGCGCACGTGGCCCATGTGCAGCTTGCCCGACGGATACGGCAGCATCGAGCAGGCATAGAACTTGGGCTTGTCCGAGCCATCAGCGGCGCGCGCGTGTTCGGTCACGCGATAGGCATCTTGGGCGTGCCAGTGTTGCTGCGCTTGCTGTTCAACGTCGGACGGGGAGTATTTGTCTTGCATGGTGATGTGTCGCCCGGTGTCCCGGACGATTGCAGCCGCAGCATCAACGTGCGCAGCCGGATTGAATGACGAAAATTCGCGAGAAGGGCCCGATTATACCGTCGCCACCCACCCTATCCGGGCGATGGCGGCGCGGCAAAAAGGCCCCGGACAGGCCCGCCGGCAGCCCTTTTTTCGCACCCGCCTTACAGGCCGAGCACGTCGTTCATGTCGTACAGGCCCTTCTTGCCAGCCACGAACACCGCCGCACGCACGGCGCCTTCCGCATACGACTGGCGCGTGTTGGAGCGATGCGTGATCTCGATGCGCTCGCCGTCGCCGGCAAACAGCACGGTGTGGTCGCCCACGATATCGCCGCCGCGCACGGTGGCGAAGCCGATGGTGCCCAGCTCGCGCGGGCCGGTTTCGCCTTCGCGCGCATAGACGGCGCGATCGGCCAGCTTGGTGCCTTGCGCTTCAGCCACAACTTCGCCCATCTTGAGCGCGGTGCCAGACGGCGCATCGATCTTGTGCTTGTGGTGCGCTTCGATGATCTCCACGTCGTAGCCTTGCGCGAGAATCTTGGCAGCCAGCTCGATCAGCTTGAAGGTCGCATTCACGCCCACACTCATGTTAGGCGCCCACACCACGCCGATCGACTCGCCGTAGGTCTTGAAGCTGGCCTTCTGCTCAGCCGTAAAGCCGGTCGTGCCGATCACCACGCCAGTGCCCACCTCACGCGCAATGTTCAGGTGATTGAGCGTTGCGTCCGGGCGGGTGAAGTCGATCAGCACGTCCGCTTGCGAAAGACCCGTGCGCACGTCGTCGGTCACGATCACACCGGTGGTTTTGCCCAGCTTGGCGCCAGCATCCTGGCCCACCATGTCGCTACCGGGGCGATCCAGCGCGGCGCCCAGTGTCACGCCCGGCGTGCGCAGTACGGTGTCGATCAGCATCTGGCCCATGCGGCCCGATGCGCCTGCAATCGCGATTTTCATGTCAGTCAGCGCGGAAAAGTGCGAAAAAAGAAAACGGTCTGTAAAACGCACAAGCGGCGGAACCAGTCCGCCGCTCGCTTGAAGATGGGTTGCCGGTTTGGCGAATCCGCCCTTCAGGGCGTCACTGCGGCTGGGTGGCCGGCGGCGGAACGGCGGCGTCAGTGCCACCACCACCGGTGCGGCGCTCCGGTAGCGTCATATCCACGGTGTTTTTGGCACCGGTGGTCGACTGCACACGGTCGCTCACTTCAGCCGACGGGATCGACGGCGCGCGCGCTGCCGGCGCGGCACCCGCAGCGGCGGCGGCCTCAGCGGCCTCCTTCTTCGGGCGTTTGATACCGTCGATCTCGGCAATCAGCTCGGTCTCGGACGGCAGATCATCCGCGCCCACCCACTTGGCCAGACGATCGCTGTCAAACCACAGCGTCAGCTTGCGTTCCTGCACGACGTTCGTGTTGCCGCGCTTGAACGAGAAGACGTAGTCCCAGCGGTTGGCGTGGAACATGTCGGTCAGCAGCGGCGTGCCGAGCACGAAGCGCACCTGATCGCGCGTCATGCCTTCCTTGAGCTGCGCGGCCTGCTCGCGCGAGACGAAGTTGCCCTGCACGATATCGATGCGATACGGCGTGATGGCATTAGCGATCTTGCGCGTGGTGCTGTCGTAGGTCCCGCATCCGGCCAGCAACACCGACACAGCAAGCATGGCGCCCAGTACGAGGCCGCCGCGACGGGCAGCGATGGTGGCAAAACGAACAGGACTGCGCGCAACGGAAAAGGTCATGAGCGATCGGCCTTGAAACGGGCCCGGGGCGGGCCCGGTGCGTGAGGGATGGCGACGGCCCAGGCACATCCCATATGCCTGTCCAGCCTGTCCAATAGGACTTTTGCCGCCAAAACCCTTATGATTGAAATATCCGAACATTGTACTCTAGGGAGCCAGGCGCATGCCGAGTCCTGCAGACCTCAAGAACATCGGTCTGAAAGCCACGGTGCCGCGGTTGAAGATCCTCGAGATCTTTCAGACCAGCGAAGAGCGCCATATGAGCGCTGAAGACGTGTACCGCATCCTGCTCGCCGAGCACATGGATATTGGCCTGGCCACGGTCTACCGTGTGCTGACCCAATTCGAGCAGGCCGGACTGCTATCACGCAACAACTTCGAGTCCGGCAAGGCCATCTACGAGCTCAACGAGGGCAAGCATCACGATCACCTCGTGTGCCTCGACTGCGGCCGCGTGGAAGAATTCTTTGACGCCGAGATCGAGCAGCGCCAGCAGAGCATTGCCCGTGCGCGCGGCTTTGCGCTGCAGGAGCACGCACTATCGCTCTATGGCAACTGCACGAAAGAGCCCTGCCCACATCGCCCCAAACGCTGATTCACGCTAAGGCGCCGCCCACAAAAGAGAACGGCCGCATCGTCTGCGGCCGTTTTTCATTGGGGGTAAAGCACAGCGTGCGTCAGACGGACAGCCGCGCCTCACCCTCCTTTTCTGCATCACCCTTGCCGCTCTTGCCCGACGCATCCGCCTGCAGCGGCGAGTGCGCGGGCGCGCCCAATGCCTGACCGGTGTACTCGGCCACCACCTGCTTGAAGAGGTGACGCGCCCACACCAGCATCGGATGCGTGTTGCGGCTGCGGTGCCACAGCATATTCAGGCCCAGCACGGTTTCAAGCTCGGACGGCAACGGGAAGGCATTCAGGTTGTACGCATCGCACACCAGATCCTTCATCAGCGAATTGACCGTGAAGATCATGTCGGTCTGGCTCGCCACCTCAGCCTGGGTGCGCCAGCCGTGCACGGTCATGGTGGAGTGGCGCTTCAGGCCGCGCTGCTGCAGTGCGTAGTCCAGCGGAACGAGGTCACAACCTCTTCCATGATCTCCGGATGGCGCGTGGGGAACGGCGAGAACGCCAGGTCCAACTCGTTGGCGCGCATGGCGGCCACGTCGGCTTCCCACGAGGACGATTCGGTCAGGCGCACCTGCAGGCCCGGTGCCAGGCGCTTGAGGCGCAGCAGGAAGCGGTCGAACAGCGCATCGCCCAGCGTACCGGCAAAGCTGATGTTGAACGCACCAGTAGCCTCTGCGGGATCGAACGTAGCGATATCGCCTTCGTTGATGGCCGCCCAAAGATCAAGCATCTCGCGCACCTTGGGGCCGAGCTCAAGCGCCTTGGGCGTTGGCGTCAGGCCGTGCGGGACGCGAATAAAGAGAGGATCGTCGAAGATCTCGCGCAGACGGCCCAGCGAATGCGACACCGCAGGCGCGGTCATGTGCATCTTTTCAGCCACGTACGTGGCGTTCCGCTTGCTGAGCAGCTCGACAAAAATCACCAACAGCTTGGTATCGACGTTGACCATGGGACGCCTGGGCTCAGACACGTTGGAAAACTGAAATGGCAAACGTTGCAGGAGCAACGGCCAGATGGGGCGCAAATCGCCGCCACATCACAATGTAGTATTTGTTCAGTGTACGGAACACGTCCCAATTTTCAAAGCGAATTCCAGCGGCCCGCACCGTAAATTTGCTTCTACGCAAACGTTTTCGTTTCACACCATAACAAAGGCGGCATGACAGGCGCGAAAGCCCACCATGCCGCCTTTGCATGAAGCACCAGCCAGATTAACTGGCCTGCATCATGAACACGTCAGTGGCACGTTTCCCGTGCCACAAAGTGCGGATTACCTGGCGACCACGCGTGCCATTTCCAGGCACTTGTTCGAGTAGCCCCACTCGTTGTCGTACCAGCTCACCACCTTGATGAAGGTGCCGTCCAGCGCGATACCGGCTTCAGCGTCGAAGATCGAGGTGCGAGCATCACCACGGAAGTCGGTCGCAACGACCTTGTCTTCCGTGTAACCCAGCACGCCCTTGAGCGCGCCTTGGCTCTGTGCCTTCATTTCAGCGCAGATTTCAGCGTACGTGGCGGCGCTTTCCAGCTCGACGGTCAGGTCGACCACCGACACGTCGGAGGTCGGCACGCGGAACGACATGCCGGTCAGCTTCTTGTTCAGCTGCGGGATCACCACGCCCACGGCCTTGGCGGCGCCCGTGCTCGACGGGATGATGTTTTCCAGGATGCCGCGGCCGCCGCGCCAGTCCTTGTTGGACGGGCCGTCCACAGTCTTCTGCGTGGCGGTGGCAGCGTGCACGGTGGTCATCAGGCCACGCTTGATGCCCCACTTGTCGTTCAGCACCTTGGCAACCGGTGCCAGGCAGTTGGTCGTGCACGAGGCGTTCGAGATGATCGCTTCGCCCTTGTACGACTCATGGTTCACGCCGAACACGAACATCGGGGTGTCGTCCTTCGACGGAGCCGACATGATCACCTTCTTGGCGCCCGCGTCGATATGCTTCTGTGCGCCTTCCTTGGTCAGGAAGATGCCGGTCGACTCGATCACCACGTCGGCACCAACCTCGCCCCACTTCAGCTCGGACGGGTCCTTCACGGCGGTCAGGCGAATCTTCTTGCCGTTGACGACGAGCGTGTTGCCGTCGACCGAGACTTCACCGTCGAAGCGGCCGTGCACCGAGTCGTACTTGAGCATGTACGCCAGGTAGTCGGGCTCGAGCAGGTCGTTGATGGCAACGACTTCGATGTCCTTGAAGTTGGCGGCGGCGGCGCGGAACACCATGCGTCCGATGCGGCCGAAGCCGTTGATGCCGATCTTGATGGTCATGGTCAGTCTCCTGATAGCAGAAATGAAATCGATGATGGCAACGCGGCACCTCGTGGGTGCCGCATGCGCAAATTCAGTTAAGCAATGACGCTCTTGGCAGTGTTCACCACGTTCTCGACGGTGAAGCCGAAGTGCTTGAATAGCACGCCTGCCGGGGCCGACTCACCGAACGTGTCGATGCCGACCACAGCCTGCACTTGGTACTTCCACCAGAAGTCCGTCACGCCCGCTTCCACGGCAATGCGCGGCACGCCATGCGGGAGCACGCTGGCCTTGTAAGCCGAGTCCTGCTTGTCGAACACGGTGGTGGCCGGTACCGACACCACGCGGGCGTGGATGCCTTCAGCGGCGAGTTGATCTGCTGCACCGACCGCCAGGCCGACTTCCGAACCGGTGGCGATGATGACCACGTCCGGCTTGCCGTTGGCCGCATCACGCAGCACGTAGCCGCCGCGTGCGATGGCTTCGCGGGTTGCCGGGTTGCGGGCCTGGAACGGCAGATTCTGGCGACTGAAGATCAGGCAGCTCGGGCCGTTCTGGCGCTCGATGGCGGCGGCCCAGGCGACAGCGGTTTCGGTGGTATCAGCGGTACGCCACACATCCATGTTCGGGATCAGGCGCAGGCTGGCAACGTGCTCGATCGACTGGTGCGTCGGGCCGTCCTCGCCCAGGCCGATGGAGTCGTGCGTGAAGACGAAGATCGAGCGGATCTTCATCAGCGCGGCCATGCGCAGGGCGTTGCGGCTGTAGTCGGAGAACGTCAGGAACGTGCCGCCGTACGGAATGTAGCCGCCGTGCAGCGCGATGCCGTTCATGATGGCGCTCATGCCGAACTCGCGCACGCCGTAGTTGATGTGGTTGCCCCAGGCATCCACGCGCACGGCCTTGCTGCCGCTCCAGTTGGTCAGGTTCGAGCCGGTCAGGTCGGCCGAGCCGCCCAGCAGTTCGCCCAGCACCGGGCCGTAGGCTTCCAGCGTGTTTTGGCTGGCTTTGCGGGTGGCGATGGTTTCAGCCTTCAGTTCGCACTTTTCCACGAACTCGGCGACGGCCTTTTCGAAGCTGGCCGGCAGTTCACCGCGCATGCGGCGCTCGAATTGCTCGGCTTCGGCCGGATGGCGCTCGGAGTAGGCATCGAACAGCGCGTTCCAGGCCTTTTCCAGCGCTTGGCCCTGGCCCTTGGCATCCCATGCGTCGTACACGGCTTGCGGCACTTCGAACGGAGCGTGCGGCCAGGCCAGCGCTTCGCGCGCGGCAGCGATTTCCACGCCGCCCAGCGGGGCGCCGTGCACATCGTGACCGCCTTCCTTGTTGGGCGCGCCCTTGCCGATCACGGTGCGGCAGCAGATCAGCGTCGGCTTGTTCGACTTCTTGGCTTCGGCGATGGCAGCATCGACAGCGTCCACGTTGTGGCCGTCCACGGCGCGGATCACGTTCCAGCCGTAGGCTTCGAAGCGCTTCGGGGTGTCGTCGTTGAACCAGTGGACGACCTCGCCGTCGATCGAGATGCCGTTGTCATCCCACAGCGCGATCAGCTTGTTCAGGCCCAGCGTGCCGGCCAGCGAGCAGGCTTCGTGGCTGATGCCTTCCATCAGGCAGCCGTCGCCCAGGAAGACGTAGGTGTGGTGGTTGACGATGTCAAAGCCGGGGCGGTTGAACTCCTGGCCCAGCAGGCGCTCGGCCAGTGCCATGCCGACGGCGTTGGTGATGCCTTGGCCGAGCGGGCCGGTCGTCGTCTCAACGCCGGGGGTGATGCCGTATTCCGGGTGGCCGGCGGTCTTGCTGTGCAGCTGGCGGAAGTTCTTCAGTTCCGACATCGGCAGGTCGTAGCCGGTCAGGTGCAGCAGCGCATAAATCAGCATCGAGCCGTGGCCGTTGGACAGCACGAAGCGGTCGCGGTCGGGCCAGCGCGGGTTCAGCGGGTTGTGGCGCAGGTGGCGGCTCCACAGTGCCACGGCGATGTCCGCCATGCCCATCGGCGCGCCGGGGTGGCCGGAATTGGCTTGCTGGACGGCGTCCATGGCAAGCACGCGGATGGCGTTGGCCATCAATTGGGTGGGCTGGGTGGTATTCGAGTGGAGTGCGGGAGCGGTCATGCGAACCTGCGGGCAGAAGGCGGGAAAACCGCGATTTTACCAGACGGGGATGTCCCCGCTGGGTCGGTTTTCGATGGCTGCAACCGGCTGCAGCCACCCCCGCCCCTCCTTCCGCGCCCGGCTTACCACTCCGCGACGGAACCGTCGGCGTGGCGCCACACCGGGTTGCGCCAGTCCGGAGCCTCCTTGCTGCGCTCGATGACCAGCGCTTCGTCAATATCCACGCCCAGCCCGGGCAGGCGCGGCGGGCGGATATAGCCGCCATCCAGCGCGAAATCGGCCTTATTGCGCACGTAATCGAGCAACTCGGCGCCCTTGTTGTAGTGGATGCCCATGCTCTGCTCCTGCAATGTGGCGTTCCAGCTGACGAAGTCGATGTGCAGGCAGGCGGCCAGTGCGATTGGGCCGAGCGGACAATGCAGCGCCAGCGCCACATCGTAGGCCTCGGCCATCCCGGCGATCTTCAGGCATTCGGTAATACCACCCGCATGCGACAGGTCTGGCTGCAGGATGGACACCCCACCCGCTTCCAGCACGCGCTTGAAGTCGAAGCGCGAGAACATGCGCTCGCCAGCGGCAATCGGCAGGTGCGTGTGGGCGGCCAGGCGTGCGTAGCTCTCGGCCTGTTCGGCCAGCACGGGTTCCTCAATGAAAAGCGGACGATACGGCTCCAACTCTTTGATGAGCACCTTGGCCATCGGCGCAGAAACGCGGCCGTGAAAATCGAGCCCGAACTCGACCGTATTGCCGAAAGCCGAGCGAATCTCCGCCACCTTCGCCACCGCCGCATCCACTGCGCGGGCGGTGTCGATGATGCCCATCTCCTCGCAGCCGTTGAGCTTGAAGTGGTCGAAGCCGCCGGCCTGCAGCGCCTTCATGCCGGCAATCACATCAGAAGGACGGTCGCCGCCGACCCAGCTGTAGGTGCGCATCTTGTCGCGCACGAGACCGCCGAGCAGCTCGTACACCGGCACGCCCAGCACCTTGCCCTTGATGTCCCACAGCGCCTGGTCGATACCGGCGATGGCGCTCATCAGGATCGGGCCGCCGCGGTAGAAACCGGCGCGATACATGGTCTGCCAGAGGTCATTGATGCGGCTCGGGTCCTGGCCGATCAGGTAGTCGGACAGCTCATGCACCGCCGCTTCCACCGTGCGCGCACGGCCTTCGATGACGGGCTCGCCCCAGCCGGTGACGCCCTCGTCGGTTTCGATCTTCAGGAACATCCAGCGCGGAGGCAGGCGATACGTGGTCAGGCGAGTGATTTTCATGGGTGGATCGTTCGGTCGGATTGGACAGTGCGATATGCGGTGACGAAGGCGCGTGCGCGCTCGGCGGTGCGTTCGACGGGCTGACCGGGGCGGTACAAGTCGGAGCCAAGACCCGCGCCGATGCACCCGGCAGCAAGGTAGTCGGCCAGGTTCTCCGGCGTGATGCCGCCCACGGCAAACACCGGCACCTCAGGCGGCAGCACGGCCTTGAGCGCGCGCACGTAGCCGGGGCCAAGACTTCCCGCCGGGAAAATCTTCAGCGCTTCGGCGCCCGCATCGAGTGCGGCAAAGGCTTCCGTGGCGGTCATGCAGCCAATGCAGGTGACGAGCTTGCGCGCAGCGGCAGCGCGAATGACATCGGTATTCGTGTTGGGCGTAACAACCAGCTTGCCGCCTGCCGCCACCATCAACTCAACATCGGCCGGCTTGAGCACGGTGCCGGCACCAATCAACGCGCGATCGCCAAAGGCACGCACGGCCAGCTGCACGCTTTGCGCCCAGTCGGGCGAATTCAGCGGGATTTCGATGGCATCAAAGCCGGCGTCGACCAGCGCTTGCGTGTGCGCCAATACCTCGTCAGGCCGGATGCCGCGCAGGATGGCGATCAAGGGAAGATGAGCGGTCCAGGTCATGCGTTACTCGTGATAAAGCTGCGACCGGCCGCCATCGATCAGGATGTCGGTCGCGTTGATGAAGCGGGCCTCGTCGGAGGCGAGGAACAGCGCGGTGTAGGCCACCTCTTCCGGCTCGCCGATGCGCTTGCACGGCAACAGCTCGGCCTGGCGACGGCGTTCGGCTTCGGGGTCGGGCGCGGCGGCAAAACCGGCTTCGGCAATCGGCGTGAGGATCAGCCCCGGTGAGATCGAATTCACGCGAATCCCACGCGCCGCATATTCGATGCCCAGCGCACGCGTGAGCCCGATCAGCCCGTGCTTGGCCACCGGATACGGAAACGCGCCCGGAATGATCTTGTGCCCATGCACCGACGCAATGTTGACGATGCTGCCCGCCCCGCGCGCCAGCATGTGCGGCAACACGGCACGCGCGCAGTGCCATGCCCCCTCCAGATCGACCGACAGACAGCGGGCCCAATCCTCCTCGCTCAGCTTGAGCGGATCGGAGAACACGTTGATGCCCGCGTTGTTGACCAGCACGTCGATGCCGCCGAAGCGCTCGACGCCCGCCGCGACCATCGCGTCGATCTGGGTGCGGTCGCGCACGTCGGCTTGGACGAGGAGGATGTTGTAGTCGTTGCCAATGGACTTGGCGAAGGCTTCAGCGCGCTCATCGCGCACCAGCGCGTTGACGATCACGCGGGCGCCGTGCCGCGCGAACAGCTTGGCGATTGCACCGCCAATGCCCTGCGTGGCGCCCGTCACCAGGGCGACCTTGCCAGCGAGGCGCGGCGGGAACGATGTGGGAGGAGCCGTCATGCGTCAGATCGATGTCACGATGAATTGGTAGCCGCGCTGCAGGCTTTGGCCGGTACCGAGGATGGTCAGGCCGTGGTCTTGCGGCTGGCCCGGCAGGTTGTGCGCGTTGATGGTGTGGTCGACGGGTTCAAAGCAGAAGAAGTCGTACTGAGCCGGGGTGTACAGCACGTAGCGCGAGGTGGTGGCGCTCACCCGCACCGACAAGCGGCGACTCGGCCAGACGATGTCGGCAGCGCCATCCCAGCCTTCGAAGCTGTGGTCGATGGTGTGGCCGGGCTCCAGTTGTCGGGGCTTGCGGAAATCTGCATGCGACAGCGGTGCCTGCAACACCGTTGGCAAATGGTCAGGCGCGGCTTGCCACATACCGGTGGCGCTCGCGTGCAAGCGCACGTCTGGCGTACGCGGGAAGAACGGGTGCACACCCAACCCGAACGGCAGCGGCGCACCCTCGTTGCGCACCGTCAGCGACATTTGCAGGGTGTTGCCTGCCAACGTGTAACGTTGCAGCGCGAGGTAGCGGAACGGTGCGCCGTGGTCGACCATGGCCGCCAGCTCGACAAACGTCTCACCCTTCGCCACCTGGTGCCACGGCATCAGCCAGCCGTGGCCGTGCAGTGGATAGGTTTCGTCGTCGCGCGTGAGGGGCACCTCGATGGTCCGGCCCTGAAAGATGAAACGCCCGCCGCCAATGCGGTTGGACCAAGGCACCAGCGGGTAGCACGCCAGCGCCTTGGGCTCGTGCAATGCCTCGTCAAGCTGGGCCGGGCGGAAAACAGGCACGACCTCATTCGCACGCAGCAGATCAAAGCGCAGCAGACCACCGCCTGACTCGGGCAGCACGTCGGCGCGCAGCACGCCGTTCTCAAGCCGCAACATGGGCATGGCCGAAACGGGCCTCCGGTAGTCCGCGCACGTTGGGCACGGTCAGTTGAAATACCGCGCCGGCATTCACGTCTTCAGCCAAACGGCGCGCCGACAAACCCTCGCGGGCGCTGGTGACATACAGCGTGTCCAATGCGGCGCCACCGAACGCCGGACACGAAGGCTGCGACGCCGGTACCGCCACATGCACCAGCACACGCCCATCCGGTGCATAGCGCGTGAGGCGGTTGCCGCCCCATTCCGCATTCCACAGGCAGCCCTCGGCATCGACAGTGGAGCCGTCGGGTGAGCCCTTGTGGCCCACGCCGTCATCCGCGTCACGTAAGTCGGCAAAGACACGGACGTGGCCAACCGCGCCGGTCTGGCCGTCGTAGTCGCAGGCGTGGATACGGCGGCTGTGCGTGTCGCACCAGTACATCGTCGTGCCGTCGGGGCTGAAGGCGATGCTGTTGGCGACCGTGATGTTGGGCAAGGCCAAGCGTTGCAGCACACCCAGCGGCGTGAAGCGGTAGAAGCGACCGACGGGCTCCGGGCCACGTTCGTGCATGGTGCCGAAGACATAGTTGCCGCAGCGGTCTGCACGGCCGTCATTGACGCGCGTGCCTGCAACATCGGGCTCCACAGGTGCGAGCAATGTCAGCGTGCTGGTTCGCGTGTCGAAGCGCGCAACGTTCTTCGCAAGCCCGAGGATCAACACACCGGGTTCGTCCGTCAGCACGAACGAGCCCACGCGCTGCGGCAGCGGCCATTGGCGCTCCTGCCCCGTCGCCGGATCGTGTTGCCACAGCAGGGATTCCTGGATATCAGTCCACCACAGCACACGCAGGGCGTCATCCCAGACGATGCCTTCGCCCAGCGTGCAGCGCAGATCGGAAAGCGTGGTCGCGTTCATCGTTCCGCCCCTCCGCGATTCTTCAACTGATCGACCAGCACCGCTGCCAACAGAATGCCGCCGCGCACGAGGTACTGATAGAACGCGTCGATGTTCAGCAGGTTCATCGCGTTCTGCACGGTGCCCATGATGAGCACGCCGACCAGCACCCCGCTGATGCTCGCGCGGCCGCCCATCAACGACACGCCGCCCAACACGCAGGCGGAGATCACGTTCAGCTCAAAGCCCTGCGCCGCATTCGGCTGGCCGCTGGTGATGCGCGCCGCCAGAATCACGCCTGCCAGCGCGGCAATCACACCCTGGATCAGGAAGATAACGACGCGCGTCATGTTGACGTTCACACCCGCCAGCCGCGCCGCCTCCGGGTTGCCACCGATGGCCAACGTATTGCGCCCGTACACCGTCTTGTTGAGCAGCACGCCAAACACGACAAAACACAGCGCCGCCACCCACACCGGCGTCGGTACGCCCAGGATGATGGTGTTGCCGAGATCGAAGAACGCCATATCCGACACGCCCACTGCCTGCCCATGCGAGGCAATGAAGGCGAGGCCGCGCACGATCTCCATCGTGGCCAGCGTGGTGATCAGCGCGTTGATCTTCAGCCTGGCGATCACGAAGCCATTCACGCCGCCGATGACCGCGCCCGCCACCAGACTCCCGCCGATACCCAGCGCGATGCTGCCCGTGGCGTTGATGATCATCGCGCAGAGCACGCCGGCAAACGCCACCGTCGAACCAATCGACAAGTCAAAGTCGCGCGAGGCGAGGCAGAACATCATCGTGCAGGCCACCATGCCGATCTGCGAGACGGAGAGCGCAAGGCCCACCATGTTCTGCCACGAGAAAAAGTACTCGACCGAGAACGACAGCGCGGCAAACAGAATGGCGAAGATCAGCGGCAGGCTGAAATCGTCCAGCAGGCGGAGCAGGCGCGTCTTGTTCATAGAGGAACGGGCCGACGCAGCCAGGGCGTCGCCATGTTGCAAACGTTGAGACTGGGACATCTTGGACTCCGGGGTTCTCATGCAGCCAGCGGCGCGGATGGTGCAGACTCAGGACGCAGGGCGAGCTTGAGCACGGCCTGTTCATTGGCCTGCTCGCGCGGCAGTTCTCCGGCGATGCGGCCTTCGCTCATCACCAGCACGCGGTCGGCCACGCCGAGGATCTCCGGCAGCTCGCTGGAGATCATCAACACGGCCACGCCACGCTCGGCCAGCTCGTACAGCACCTGGTAAATCTCGTTCTTGGCACCGACGTCGATACCGCGCGTGGGCTCGTCGATGATGAGGACGCGCATGTCGTCTTCCGCCAGCCAGCGCGCCAGGATGGCCTTCTGCTGGTTGCCACCCGACAGCAGGCGGATCGGCTGCTCGCGGTTGGGCGTCTTGATGCGCAGGCGGGCGATGTAATGGTCCGCCGTCTTCGCTTCCTGCTTGTCGTTGACGAACAACCCGAAGCGCCGCTGGTTGCGCCGGCAACTGATGCTGATGTTCTCCGACACCGAGCGGCAGCCGATGATGCCCTCTTCCTTGCGGTCTTCCGGGCACAGCACGATGCCTTGGCGGATGGCGTCGGCCACATCGCGGATGCGGATCGGCGCGCCGTCCAGCGCGATGCTGCCGGCCGTCTTGCGATCGGCACCGTAGATGAGGCGCGCCAACTCCGAACGCCCCGCGCCTACCAGCCCGAACAGCCCGACGATCTCGCCGCGCCGCACGGACAGGCTGGCCGGTTCCGCCAGCTTCGAGCTCATCAGACCCTCCACCTGCAGGCGTACCTGACCCAGCGTGCGCGGGCGGTAATCGAAGATGTCGTCGATCTGGCGGCCGACCATCTGTGCAACCAGCTCGTCGCGCGTGACGTTGGCCATCGACGGGAAATCCGCCACCTTGCGGCCATCGCGGAAGATCGTGCAGCCGTCGCACAGCTCGAAAATCTCATCCAGCCGGTGCGAGATGTAGATCAGCGCCCGCCCCTGCGCACGCAGGTCTTTCACCAGGCGGAACAGGATGTCGGTCTCGCGGATCGACAGCGAACTGGTTGGCTCGTCCAGCGCAATCACCCGTGCATCGCGCAAGATCGCCTTGCAGATCTCCACCATCTGGCGCTGGCCGATCGACAGGTGCTTCAACTTGGCGCGCGGGTCCAGATCCACGCCGATGCGGCCGAGCTGTTCGCGCGTCCACGCCATCGCCTCGCGCTGGCGGATGAAGCCGCCGCTGGCCGGCAGGTGGCCGAGCAGCAGGTTGTCCATCACCGTCAGCTCGGGCACCGTCTGCAGTTCCTGGTGGATGACCGCAATGCCCGCCGCCAGCGCCGCCCGCGTGGTCGGGAACGCTGTCGGCTTGCCCTCGACGACGATCTGCCCACCATCAGGCTGATAGTCGCCGCCCAGGATCTTCAACAGCGTCGACTTGCCCGCGCCGTTCTCGCCCAGCAAGCCGTGCACGCGGCCGCATTCGATGCCGAACGACACATCGGACAGCGCCCGCACACCCGGAAACACCTTGCTGATGCCATGAAACTCAAGGAACGCCGACATGGCGAGTCTCCTTCGCTACCGTCTTCATTTGTCCCACCGCTGGTACTTTGCGTCCCATCACCGGGTCTTTTTGTCTTGAAGCTGGCTCCTTGGGAGCCACTACCCGGGTCTTGTTGTCTCGAAGTTGACGCTCAGAGAGCCACTACTGGGCCTTTTTGTCCCGAAGCTGACGCTCTGAGAGTCACTACCGGCTCTTTTTGTCCCAACGTTGGCACGCTGGAGAGCCAACGTTGGGGCTTTCTGTCCCGCCGCTGGCTCCCGGCGTGCCGCCGTCACCCGCCGGGGCTCAAAGGCCCATTTCCTGGCGGACAGCCTTCTCGTTGTCGCGCGTCATCAGGCGGCCGCTGGTCAGGATGAGCGGGTCCGGTGCCTTGTTGTTCTTGATCCAGTCGTACATGTTCAACGACGTCTCATAGCCGTGACGCTTCGGGCTGATCAGCACGGTGCCAAAGAAGCCGGTCTTCTCGGGCTTGGCAAACTCGTTCATCGCCGACTGGCTGCCGCCGATACCCACGCCGATGATGTCGGGTGGCTTCACGCCATGGCCTTCTGCCGCACGCACCGCGCCGAGCACGGCTTCATCGTTCAGTCCGAACGCAATCCAGTGCTTGAACTTCGGGTTCTTGGTGAGCGTGATGTTGGCGGCGTTGAAAGCGGCTTCCGTATCCGTCTTCGCTTGCGGGCTGGTCAGCACGTTGGCAGCAGGAAAGCCTGCCTTGGTGAGTGCAGCCACGGCGCCATCGGTACGTTCCTTAGCCGTAGGGAGCTGGTCATAGGCGATGCGGATGGCGCCAACGTCGGCCAGGTTCCAGCCGCGCTTCTTCATCTCCTGCGCAATCGCGTCGCCCACCTGCTCGCCGATCTTCGTGGCCGAGATGCCCATGTGCGGTACGGCGTCGATCGGCTTGCCGCTGCCGTCGACCAGACGGTCATCCACCGTCATCAGCTTCAGGTTGTTCTGTTTGGCCTTGGCCACCACCGCCGGCCCGAGCTTCACGTCCGGCACGCAGATCACAAAACCCTGCGCGTGCTGGGCGCCGAGGTTGTCGATGGCGGTCAGCACCTCGCCGCCACTGGGCACACCGATCTTCACCAGCTTGAAGCCCTTCTCCTTGGCGGCCTGGTCGGCGAACTTCCATTCGTCCTGGAACCAGGGCTCTTCGGGCTGCTTGACCAGGAAGCCGATCTTCACGTCGTCCGCCGCGTGGGCCAACCCGCCAGCGATGGCGAACAGCGTAGCGGCCGCGATGGCCTTGAAGGTAACGCGTCGTTGTTGGTTCATCTTGTCTCCTTTCGGCGCCGTCTTGGCGGCACCTGTTTTGCTGTGGATAACCACTGTGGACAACTGCTGTGGATAACCGTTGTGGATAAATCGGCCAGGCCGCGCCAGCGCTAGGCTCGCGCCACCTTCAACGTCTTCACCAAACCGCGCTCGCGGGCGATGGCAATCGCGCCGCTGCCGGCCAGGTGTTCCTGCTGTTCACTGCTGGTGACGGTGACCTTGCCCGAGAAGAAATCGTCGTCCGACACCAGCACGGCCAGCGCTTCGCGCAGCAGCGGCTTGCCGGTGATGACGAACTGCGTGCCCGGGTTCATGCGGATCGCGCTGCTGTTCTTGAGCGTGAGCAAGTCCGCACCCAGCACCGCACCCAGCAGGAAGTTGGCCCGCGCATTGCGTTCGTAGATCGTGAACTGGCCCAGCGTGCGCACCATGAAGCAGGCGCGCCCCAGCCCGATGCTGCTGGCGCTGCGCGCGCCGGCCAGCAACATCTCCGGATCGACCTCACTGGCGAAGTCGGAATCCACCGAATCCGCCAGGATGGTGTTGTGCGTGATCACGTGGAGCAGCTCGCCGGCCAGCGTCGTCACACAGCCAGTGATGCGCTGGTCGGCATCCAGATGCACGAACTTCGAGTGCGAGCCCGGCAGCACGATTACCGCCGGTTCGGTGATGGAGAGGCGCGAAACCAGGCCCATCGTCTCCACCTCTTCGCCGCGCATCATGTCCATCGACTCGATGTTGTGCAGGCCGAGGTTGTCCACCGGATTGCGTACGCCCGGCACAAACCAGATCGGCTGGGCGCACACCTCGGGGATGCTCGCCTGCACCATGCCGGCAGCCAGATCGCGCAGACCAGCCGGCGCCAACAGGTGCGGCACTTCGTGCAGGCCGACGTTGGAGGTGATCATGCCGGACGCCAGCACGAGGTCGACCTGGCTGATGGCGAGGCCGGCCTTCTGCAGCGCGGCTTCGACGGTGTCCTGCACGCCGCGCTGCAGCGTCGTCTTGTTGCCGGTGATGGCGGTGTCGCGCACCCCGACCTGGCGCGCGGCCTGGCTGAGCGCAACGTCATCACGCCAGACCGTGACGCGCGTGTTGGTGGTACCGGTATCGATGGTGAGGATGTTCATGCGTGGCATTGCTTGGGAGAGTGGGCCCGGGGCTTAGAACGAGTGGACGACACCCGTATAGGCACCCAGTTGGTTCTTACCCGGCGCCGGGTTGTTGTTGGTCGCTTCCACCGAGAAGTTGGCGGTGGCGCTGTTCTGCACGGTGCCGACGCTGGCATACAGCATTGTGCGTTTGGAGAGGTTGTAGTTCGCGCCCAGCATGAACAGGTTGGCGTTGCCGCCGCCGTTGTTCACGTTGATGCGGTAGGCGGCACCGATCAGCGTCAGCGCTGGCGTGAGCTCGTAGTTCACGCCCAGCCAGTAGTGGTTGGCCTTGGTGGGCGCACCGACCGGGGCGTCCGGCGCAGAGAGGTTTTCGTACACGGCAAACAGCTTCGCCTTGCCGATCGTGTAGGTACCGCCGATCGTCGCTTCCTTCGAGAAGTTGAAGAGGTCGCTGAACTTGCCGTTCGCATCGCGGATCACGTCGTAGATCGCGCGCACCTCCACCGGCCCTGCGGTGTAGACGGCAGACACGCCATCCCGACGGCTGTTCTTGAACGAACCCGGCTGCTCGCCCAGCCCGGTCTGCAGGCCGATCTGGAAGCCGCCCCAGGTCGGGCTCTGGTATTCGACGATGTTGTTGGCGCCCGGCCAGTTGCGCCCACGCACCAGCGTGGCGGAGCCAATGAACTGCTGGCCGGTCGGGTCCAGATACCAGACGTCGTTGCTGATGAAGAGGTTCTTGCCGACCGTCAACGTGCCGTAGGTCGGGCTCGACAGGCCAACGTACGAACGGCGGTTGAAGAGTGCATCGCCATTGGTCTTGCCCTGGGCAGCGCCAAAGCCCGACTCCAGGCGGAAGACGGCCTGCAGACCACCGCCCAGATCCTCCTTGCCCATGAACCCGAACATGCTCGTCCCCCACTGGTTGTCCGCGGCGCGCCAGAGGCTGCCGCCGGGCGAAGTCGCCGTGGGGGCGACGTTGTTCTGGTAGTCGATGCCGCTGGCGACGCGGCCATATAGCGTGACGCTGGTTTGCGCGAGGGCTGGGGCAGTCCAGCCCGCCAGCGCAAACCCGCACGCCAGCATCCCGCGAACAACGGTGGTTCGATTCATGACGTCTCCTGTGATGTTCTTGTAGTGGGGTCCGGCTGGTTCGCGTGATTGAGATCGCTGGTGCAAACCGAGTCGTAGCTCGCGCCGTCCCCAGGCGCATTTGTAGTCGGTGGCGCATAAGCGTGGCAAACTACAAATTCTTCGCGAGACGTTAAATTTTTCTTAACGAGAACGCATGGCACGGCGCCTTCCTCCCCTTAACGCATTACGCGTCTTTGAAGTCGCAGGCCGTAACCTGAGCTTTAGCCGGGCGGCCGACGAGCTGTGCGTGACCAATGCCGCGGTCAGCCACCAGATCAAACAGCTCGAAGACCATCTGGGCAAAAAGCTGTTCATCCGCCGCAACAACCAGCTCGCGCTGACCGATGCCGGCGACAACTACCTCCCCCGCGTGCGTGACGCCCTGCGCGCGATCGAGCAAGCCACCGACCTGCTGATGGACACCGCCGACGCCCCGCTGCGCGTGGCAGTGCCGCCAACCTTCGGCGCCAAGTGGCTGGTGCCGCGTCTGTACCGCTTCTTCAACCAGCATCCGCATGTACGCGTCGAGGTCTCCACCGCCGACGTGCAGGATCACGGCCAGTTCGATCTGTGCATCGATGACCGCCAGGTCAACGCGCCCAACCTGCGCGTCGAGTGGTTCACCTCCACGGATTTCTTCCCTGTGTGCAACGCCGCGCTGCAGACGGCAATCCGCATGCCGCAGGATTTGGCCGCGCACACGCTGCTGCACGAGCGCGGCGGGCGCCATCTCGCGCATCACCCGACGTGGCAGCAATGGCTTGATGAAGTGGGCGTACGTCAGATCAACGCCACGCGCGGGCCGGCCTTCTCTGAAGCGCTGATGGCGCTGCAGGCCGCCATTGACGGCCAAGGCGTGGCGCTCGGCCAGGGCATCCTCGTCGAATACGACATCGCGGCCGGGCGCCTCGTGCGACCGCTGGCGACGGAGGCGTCATTGCGCCTGTCGTACTACCTGATCCATCCGCATGAGGCGGTGGAACATCCGGGCTTCGCGCTGTTCCGGCAATGGCTTGCGGATGAGGTGGCACGCAGCGGCGGGCGTGCGCGTAACCAGCAGATGCCGGGCGAGGTGTTTTGATTTCTTTTTGATTGTGGCGTTGCAGGCGCTCTACACTAGTCGTCCGAGGTCATCTTGCACCGGCTGCAGGAGCAACACCATGAGCTTCCCCCGCCCCGCCAACACACCGTGGCTCGTCCCGTACCTGACCGTGCACGACGCGTCGGCCGCCATCGCCTTCTATCGCAATGCCTTCGGCTTCGGGGTGCAGGATGAAGTGCACGACCACGGCCGCCCGATCCATGTCGAGATGACCTACCAAGGCGAGCTGATCCTGATGTTCGCGCCCGAAGGCGCATTCGGCTCCACGGCCCGCACACCGGCTGCCGCGGGCTTCGAATGCCCACAAAGCTTTCACCTGTATTGCGATGATGTCGACGCCGTCTACCAGAGCGCGCTAAACCAGGGCGCCACGTCCCTCATACCGCCGGCTGACGTCTTCTGGGGCGAGCGCTACGCCGCCGTGCGCGACCCCGACGGCTACCGCTGGGGCCTCGCCTGCCGGCCGGCCACCGAAGGCTGATCGCCTCGCCTGACCCGATTCACCACAAGGATTGCTTCAATGGGGCTTCCCCGTTTCTACGTCGACACATCACTGGCCCCGCACACCGCCGTCACCCTGCCTGAAACCGTCACGCGCCACATCCACGTGCTGCGCCTGGCCGTCGGCGACGAGGTCTGCCTGTTCGATGGCTCTGGCCACGAATTCCACGCGCGGCTCGATGCCATCAACAAACGCGATGCCACCGCCAGCCTCGCTGAGTCCACGCGCCCTGACACCGAAGCGCGCTACAACATCACGCTCGCCCAAGGCATTGCCGGCGGCGACAAAATGGACTGGCTGATCGAGAAAGCCGTCGAACTGGGCGTGCACGCTATCGCCCCGCTGCAAACCGAGCGCGGCGTGGTGCGGCTCTCCGGTGAACGCGCCGCCAAGCGCGTGCAGCACTGGCAAGCCCTCGTTCAGGCTGCCTGCGAACAATGCGGTCGCGCACGCGTGCCCGCTGTCGCACCCGTCGCCACGCTGCGCGAGTGGCTGGCGACGGCCAAGTCGACAGATGCACCACGCGTCCTGCTGTCACCGCGCGGCACGCAGTCGCTCACGCAATGGGCGGTGCAATCACGCGAGCGCGTCGAGAGCGCTGGCGTCGAATTGCTGATCGGCCCGGAAGGCGGCCTCTCGCCCGATGAAGAGGCATTGGCCGAAAGTGCGGGTTTCTTACCGCTGACACTCGGGCGACGTATTCTGAGAACGGAGTCGGCGGCGCTTGTTGCGGTGTCTGCGCTACACGCCGTTCTTGGTGAATTCTGAATGTTGACGACTACAGATTGACCGTTTGATCCCACCCGGCGGGCCCATCCCCTTTCCCGCCATCAATCAAAGGAGCTTCATCATGGGTCTACTCGATTCGATCCTCGGCGGCGGCAATGACGCCAGCAGCGGCCAATCGTCCTTGCTGGGCAACAAGAAGGTGCTGCTGGCCGTGGGCGTGCTGGCCTATCTGGCAATGAAGCGCGGCGGCAACGCACAAGGCGCCGGCGATGCGGCACCGCAGGCAGATCAGGGCGGCGGTCTGCTCGGTTCGCTGGGCGGGCTGGGTAGCCTGCTCGGCGCAGCCGGCGGCGCCGGCGCACTCGGCAGCCTGCTGGGTGGCGCGGGCGGTGCGGGTGGCCTTGGCGGCCTGCTTGGCGGTCTGCTGGGTGGCGGCAATTCGGATCACGCCGCGGCGGTCGACGCAGCAGCACCGGCTGGCCTGGGGCCCCTGCAGCAGATCCTGGAACAAGCCGGCTTGGGCGAACAGGTCAAATCTTGGATCGGCAACGGCCAGAACCTGCCCGTCTCCGGCGAGCAGATCACGCAAGCCCTGAGCGGCACGGGCGCACTGGAGGAAGTGTCAAAGCTGGCCTCCACCTTCGGCATCAATGAAAGCGATCTCGCCAATCAGTTGGCAGAAGGCCTGCCGGAGGCCGTGAATCACCTGACCCCGCAAGGCACACTGCCAGCAGCCTGAGCATCGCCGCAAGAAGGCAAAAAGCCCGCATCTGCGGGCTTTTTTGTAGCAACGCCGATCAACCAGCGCTGAATCAGCTTAAGTTCACGCGAACGAGTAGAACACGCGGAACTGCACCTTCCGCTCGCCCCAGAACTCGGCGGCGTCACGGAACACGTCCAGCAGCACCTCCCGCGCTTCCTTGTCGAACTTGGGCTGGCACGGCAAGCCTTCGAGCACGATCACGAAACCCGGCTGCGGGCCAGCCTTGTAGATCATGTCGGTCAGACAATCGGCCAGCGCATCAAAGTTCTTGCCGAAATGCTTCGGGAACAGGAATTCGCGTGCGATCACGTCGAGCACTTCGCTCTTGGTGGTCGCCGCAGCGCAGTTGGCGTACAGGAAATGCTGGCCCAGGCTGGCCGCCGATTCCGCCAGATCCGCCACGCGAAACGCGCGGATCGACTGCACGATATTCGGACGCACCGTCTTGAACAGGTTCATGGCGTCTTCGCGACCTCCGTCGTCGTCCGTCTTGGTAATGTCCTGCGTCATGATGTTCTGCTGCGGTTTTGCTGCCGCGCCCCCAACGCGGGCGCCCAGGGCTTGCATCCCCACCACGCCATCGTACAGATTCTGCGCCTTGTGCCACGCTTCGCGAGCCACGCGCTCATCGCGTGCGGTGAGCGAGTCGTCCAGCCCAAACATGTTGGTCGTCATCGCTGTATCCGTTGAAAACTGTTGTAGTGATCTTCCGTGTAGTAGCAGTCGTTTGCCGCCTGCTGGTCGCCGCCACAAATGATGCGTTTGGCGCCTCGATTGCGCGCGCCACGCGTCTTGACCGTATATTCGCGGTAATAGCCACGTCGCTGCGCTGGCAAACGTCGTTCATAGTTGCCGAACGTGCTGCCATCTTTCGCATATGGGAACGGGCCGCCCTGCTCGATCAGTGCAAATGTGCGCTGTGCCTCGTTGGGCAGATCCGCTGCACGAATGGTTCCCGCGGCGGCCGCCAACCCAGTCGTGTCCCGGGCCATCGCGTTGACCGGCAGGCCGGCCACGGACAACGCGAGCGTCGCCGCCAGCGCGCCACGCGCTATTGCCTGAGATACGGAGCGGCCAATCCACGCTCCAAGTCGCTTGGTCATCAGCAAGCCCTAACGGGAGAATCGTGCTAAGCGGACAGCTTGGCACAGGTCACAAGCGCAGGCGGCCGCCAGACCATGATCCGGACGGCCGGTTTGCAGCTGAAATCGAAGCGGCTCAATGCTTGAGAGGCTTGCAGGGAGAATGACAAGTCGGGCGACTGCCGAAGACTTGGGGAATCCTTCCGCCTGCAAACACCTACCAATTGCACGCACCAGAATGAAGCAAACCTAGTCAGACGTGAGGTCAAAAAACCGCTTTTCTACCCCCGCCTGGCCCTATGCAGGCCTCATGTGCTCAGAAGCACCCCTTCAGCCCGTAAGGGTACGCTCATCGATGACAACAATCAACCGGCGGTCAATGTTTGAAGGGGTTTTTGAAGCCAAGACTAATTTTGCGCAAATGTGAGCGCACGCAAACTTAGCGGGCAAAAAAAGGGAGCGCAGTATCGTGCGCTCCCCTTTTTCGTGCAGTGCGGAATTAACGCTGTGCTTGCGCGGCGGCGTCCACGACGGTCAGCGCCGTCATGTTGAGAATGCGTCGCACCGTGGCCGACGGCGTCAGGATGTGCACCGGCTTCTGGGCACCCAGCAGGATCGGGCCGATGGCAATGTTGTTGCCGGCAGCCGTCTTCAGCAGGTTGTAGGCGATATTGGCGGCGTCGATGTTGGGCATGACCAGCAGGTTGGCCTCGCCCTTGAGCGTCGAGTCGGGCACCAGCGAATCACGCAGCTTCTCATCGAGTGCGGCATCGCCGTGCATTTCGCCATCGACCTCCAGGTTCGGAGCACGTTCGCGCAGGATGGCGAGTGTTTCGCGCATCTTGACGGCGGAAGGCGCTTCCGACGAACCGAAGTTCGAGTGCGACATCAGCGCGACCTTTGGCTTGATGCCGAAACGGCACAGCTCTTCAGCGGCCATGATGGTGATCTCGGCCAGTTGCTCGGCGGTCGGGTCAACGTTCACGTGCGTATCCGTCAGGAAGATCTGACGGCCCGGCAGTACGAGACCGTTCATGGCGGCGTACACGCAGTTCGTGCCACCGATGACCTGATCGATGTAACGCAGGTGCGCGGCGGTGTTGCTGACCGTGCCGCAGATCATGCCGTCGGCTTCGCCCTTGTGGATCATCACGGCGCCGATCAGCGTGGAACGGCGGCGCATTTCGATCTTGGCATACTGCGGCGTCACGCCCTTGCGGGCCATCAGCTTGTAGTACGTCTCCCAGTATTCACGGAAGCGCTCATCGTGTTCGGGGTTGACCACGGTGAAGTCCACGCCTTCACGCAGGCGCAGGCCAAAGCGTTCGATGCGATGGGCAATCACGCTCGGCCGGCCGATCAGGATCGGGCTGGCAAGCTGCTCATCCACGACGATCTGCACGGCGCGCAGCACGCGCTCTTCTTCACCCTCGCCAAAGACGATGCGCTTGTTCGCCATCGGCACCTTGCGAGCGGCCGAGAAGATCGGCTTCATCAGCGTGCCCGAGTGATAGACGAACTGCTGCAGGTGCTGGCGGTAGGCGTCCATGTCTTCGATCGGGCGCTTCGCCACGCCGGAATCCATGGCGGCCTGCGCTACGGCCGGCGCGATCTTAACGATCAGGCGCGGGTCGAAGGGCTTCGGGATCAGGTATTCGGGGCCGAACGAGAGGTCCTGGATGCCGTAGGCCGAGGCGACGATGTCGCTCTGCTCCTGGCGGGCCAGTTCCGCCACGGCGTGCACGGCGGCGACTTCCATCTCACGCGTGATGGTGGTCGCGCCCACATCCAGCGCGCCCCGGAAGATGAACGGGAAGCACAGGACGTTGTTGACCTGGTTCGGATAGTCGGTGCGGCCGGTGCCCATGATGACGTCCGGGCGCACTTCCTTGGCCAGCTCCGGCAGGATCTCCGGGTTCGGGTTGGCCAGCGCGAAGATGATCGGCTTGTCGGCCATCTTCTTGACCATGTCCTGCTTGAGCACGCCCGCAGCGGACAGGCCCAGGAAAATGTCAGCGCCGTCAATGACTTCAGCCAGCGTACGCAGATCGGTCTTCTGTGCGAAGTGCGCCTTGTCCGGGTCCATCAGTTCGGTACGGCCTTCGTACACGACGCCAGCCAAGTCCGTCACCCAGATGTTTTCACGCGGCAGACCCAGGTCGACCAGCAGGTCCAGGCAGGCCAGCGCTGCAGCACCCGCGCCCGACGCCACCAGCTTGACCTTCTTGATGTCCTTGCCGACCACCTTGAGCGCGTTGGTGATGCCCGCGCCCACGACGATGGCCGTGCCGTGCTGGTCATCGTGGAAGACGGGGATCTTCATGCGCTTGCGCAGTTCGCGCTCGACGAAGAAGCACTCCGGAGCCTTGATGTCTTCCAGGTTGATGCCGCCGAAGGTCGGCTCCAGCGAGGCGATGATATCGACCAGCTTTTGCGGGTCTTTTTCGTTGATCTCGATGTCAAACACATCGATACCGGCAAACTTCTTGAACAGGCCGGCCTTGCCTTCCATCACCGGCTTGGAGGCTTCCGGGCCGATGTCGCCCAGGCCGAGCACGGCGGTGCCGTTGGTCACCACGCCGACGAGGTTGCCGCGGGCGGTGTAGCGGAACGAGTTCGCGACGTCTTCGACGATCTCTTCGCAGGCTGCGGCCACGCCGGGGGAGTACGCCAGGGCCAGATCGCGCTGGTTCGACAGCGGCTTGGTCGGCGTGACGGAAATCTTGCCCGGGGTCGGAAACTCGTGATACTCCAGCGCGGCTTTACGCAGGGCGGCGCGTTGCTGCGCCTTGAGTTCTTCGTCCGTGCGGGCGGGCTGTTGAGGCTGGGTATCCACCGTGGTCATGGGGTGTCTCTCGTCATGGGTGGCCAGCGCGCGCGCCGGCCGTCGCATCTAGCGGGCCACCGGGAAACCACATGAGGGTCACGGTATTACGGTCCGCCTCCTTGGGCCCGTCATTTTATATAGTGAAAAGCGATCTCACAACGGGATTTTGGGTGGGAGTGCTGTGCGTAACCGCTACAATATTCCACCGCCCTACCACGGCACCATCGGGCTTGCCCTCTCTTTACCATTGCCGCTGCCGTGCCCAAGCCCGCCACTTCCGACAACTCCGCTGATCACGCTGCTGAACTGTCCGAATTCGGACTGATCCGCCGTTATTTCACGCGACCGGCCCGACAAGCAATTTTGGGGGTCGGCGATGACTGCGCCCTGCTTGGCGCCCGTCCCGGCCATGAATTAGCGATTTCCACCGACATGCTGGTCGCCGGTCGTCACTTCTTTGCCGATGCGGAGCCAAAAGCACTCGGACACAAAGCGCTGGCTGTCAACCTGTCCGATCTGGCCGCCATGGGCGCCGAGCCGCGTGCGTTCACGCTGGCCGTGGCGTTGCCGGAAGCCAATGCAGCCTGGCTCAAGCCGTTTTCCGAAGGCCTGCTGGCGCTGGCCGATGCCTTTCACTGCGAGCTGATCGGCGGCGACACCACGCGCGGGCCACTCACGCTCAGTTTGACCGTTTTCGGCGATGTACCTGCCGCTGCGGCGTTACGCCGCGATGCTGCCCGCGCTGGCGACGACCTATGGGTGTCCGGCACCGTTGGCGATGCACGACTCGCGCTGGGTGCGCTGCGTGCCGAATGGCCACTGACGCCCGAGGCACTCGCCCAGGTGCAGCCGCGCATGGACATGCCGACACCGCGCGTCGCGCTCGGGTTGGCGCTGCGCGGCGTTGCGCGTGCGGCGCTCGACGTGTCCGATGGTTTGCTTGGCGATCTGAGCCATATCCTGACGCAATCGCGTGTGGGCGCCACCATCGAGGTCGATCGCGTACCGCGCTCCGCCACGCTCGCCGCGCAACCGGCCGCACGCCAGTTGCAATGTACGCTGGCCGGCGGAGATGACTACGAACTCTGCTTTACCGCGCCCGCCGCGGCGCGCGACGCCGTGCTCGCAGCGGGTCAACGCGCGGGGGTTGCCGTTACACGCATCGGTCGCATCGATGCCGAATCCGGCCTACGACTTGTTGATGCACAGGGTGCGCCAGTCACCTTTACGCACGGCAGCTTCGATCATTTCTCATCCGCATCATGATGTCTTCTGCCCCCTTTCCGCCCTCCAACCCGCCGGGCCAACCTGAGACCGTGACGCTCGAAGCCGGGCAAACCGCTCAAGTCCGCCGCCCGACCGCACGCTTCATGCTCGGCCATCCGGCGCGCATCCTGGCGCTGGGCTTCGGCTCGGGCCTGTCACCCATCCTGCCGGGCACGATGGGGACGCTGTACGCGTGGCTGATCTACGTTGTCCTGGCGCGCTGGATTGCCGGACCGACCTGGTTGCTGATCGCCGCCGTCGGGTTCGTGATCGGCATCTGGGCATGTGCCCGCACGGCGCGTGACCTGGGCGTGGCTGACCACGGTGCGATGGTGTGGGATGAGATGATCGCTTTCTGGCTGGTGCTGGCGTTCGTGACGCCGACCACGCTGGGCGGGCAGTTCGCGGCGTTCCTGCTGTTCCGTTTCTTTGACATGGTCAAGCCGGCGCCCATCCGCTACTACGACCGCACGCTCAAAGGCTTTGGCGTGCGCGGCGGCTACGGCGTAATGGTCGACGACATCCTGGCCGCGTTCTATACGCTGCTCGTGTTTGCGCTGTGGCGCTCGTTCTGACGTTTGAAGTCTTGAAGCCCCGAAGGTATTGCAATGGCTGAATCCCGCGCCCTGGCCCAACTGGCCGAACTGGTCGGCGACACGCTGCACAAGCGCAGCCTGATGATGGCGACCGCCGAATCCTGCACGGGTGGGCTGGTGTCCGCCGCCATGACCGATGTGTCGGGTTCGTCCGCGTGGTTCGAGCGCGGCTTCGTCACGTACTCCAACGAGGCGAAATCGCAGATGCTGGGAGTGCCGGCCGCGCTGATCCGCGAACGCGGCGCGGTGAGCGAGCCGGTGGCGCACGCGATGGCGGAAGGTGCGGTGCTCAACAGCCGCGCGCAGGTGGCCGTAGCGATTACCGGTGTGGCCGGCCCGACCGGCGGCACGCCCGACAAGCCCGTTGGCATGGTGTGCTTTGGCTGGAGCAACCGCTTGGAGACGCGTGTGGAAACACGCCACTTCAAGGGCGACCGCAAGCAGGTACGCCTGCAGGCCGCCGAGCACGCGCTGCGGGGCCTGCTCGACTTCCTGGACTCTGCGGAGTCCTAATCCCTGGACCTACACCCGGGCTTCGCTCGGATGATCCGGCCGGTGGCGCTCTTCGTGCTCGTGCTCCGGCTGGTGCTCGTGGTCATGTTCACGACGGCGGTCACGATCGTGTTCGCGCTCGTCGTCACGTTCCTTCTCAAACTTGCGGTCCGGGTCCTTGCCCTCTTCTTCACGGCGCAGACCGGTGACGGGGTGCTGGGAATGCGTGGTCATGGTGTCCTCACCTAAACCGGGCAACCGGACCGCCACCGTGTCGTGAGGCAGGTCAGTTGCGGTACTGGTTGATCTGGTCGCGCGTTGCCTCTGCAACCTTGCGCGCGGCATCGGCGAAATCGCTGTCGCTGCTGGCGTACAAAATGGCGCGCGACGAGTTGATCATCATGCCGGTGCCATCTGCAGTGCGGCCGGCGCGCACGGTCGCTTCAATGTCACCGCCCTGGGCGCCAATGCCCGGAATCAGCAGCGGCATGTCGCCGACGATCTCGCGCACCTTGGCAATCTCCTGCGGGAAGGTCGCGCCCACCACCAGGCCCATCTGGCCGCTGGTGTTCCAGACATTGCGCGCGCGCTCAGCCACGACTTGGTAGACCGGACGGCTGCCGGTTTCCAGGAACTGCACGTCGCTGCCGCCCGCATTGGAGGTGCGGCACAGCACGATCACGCCCTTGTCGGCATGCGCGAGATACGGCTGCATCGAGTCGAAGCCCATGTAGGGGCTGACGGTGATGGCGTCGGCCTGGTAGCGCTCGAAGGCTTCCTTGGCGTAGTGCTCGGCAGTGGAGCCGATATCACCGCGCTTGGCGTCGAGGATGACCGGGATTCCCGGATACGCCTCGTGGATGTAGTTGATAAGTTGCTCGAGCTGGTCTTCGGCGCGCTGCGAGGCGAAATAGGCGATCTGCGGCTTGAATGCGCAAACCAGATCCGCCGTGGCATCGACAATGGCGCGACAGAACGAGAAGATCGCCCCGCCCGTGCCGGTGAGCGACGCCGGCAGGCGCGCCGGATCGGGGTCGAGCCCGACGCACAGCAGGGAGTTGTTGCGCTGCCAGGCGGCAGCCAGTTGTTCGGTAAATCGCATGATGTCGGGAATGTGAGGGCGCGGCCGGACTGCCGCATGACTTCACCGCATTTTACCCGTCGGGCGATCCGGCGGCCCGATCTTCCGGACGTGGCATTGATCCGACGCGTGCGCGCCAAGCCACTGTTTGTGGCTGAACCTGCTGCATCTTTACGCTACACTCGGCGCGATTTTTCGCCCTGCCCGCTCAATACCCGCTTCAAGGAACACCCATGATCAACCTGTTCGTCGTGCAAAAAGGCCGTCTCGCGCAAGAACAGGTCGAAGAACGCAGCGAATTGCTGCAGCACAAGCCGATCTGGATCGACGTAATCGACCCGGACGACGAAGAGCTTGCCTGGATCAAGGAAGCCTATGGCGTGGTCCTGCCTGAACTGGAGCAATTAGGGGACCTGGAAGCGTCGGCGCGTTACTTTGAGGGCGAAGACGGCCACATCCACATCCGCACCGACTTCCTGCTCGACGAAGAAACCACCTCGCGCAACGTACGGGTGGCCTTCGTGCTGACCAAGGATGTGCTCTTCTCCATCCACGACGAAGATCTGCCCGCCTTCCGCCTCGTGCGCATGCGTGCGCGGCTGCGCCCAGGCTCGGTACGCAATGCGAAGGACGTGCTGATGGACCTGTACGCCACCGACGCGGAATACTCGGCGGACTCCATCGAAGAAGTGTACGAACGGCTAGAAGACGCGAGCAAACGGGTGCTGGCTGGCGAAGTGACTGACAAGGCCGCCGCCGATGTGCTGGAGATCATCGCCCACGTGGAAGACCTGAATGGCCGCATCCGCCGCAACGTCATGGATACGCGCCGCGCGTTGTCGTTCCTGCTCCGCAGCCAGATGCTCTCGACCGATCAGCAGGACGAAGCGCGCCAGGTGCTGCGCGATATCGACTCGATCGAGAACCACACAGCGTTCCTGTCGGACAAGGTCAACTTTCTGATGGACGTCACTCTCGGCTTCATCAACATCAACCAGAACAAGATCATCAAGCTGTTCTCGGTGGTATCGGTGGCACTGATGCCGCCCACGCTGATCGCCTCGATCTACGGCATGAACTTCAAGGTGATGCCGGAGTTGGATTGGGCCGAAGGGTATCCGTACGCGATCGTGATGATGATCGTGTCGGCGGCGATTCCGCTGGTGTACTTCCGTCGCAAAGGCTGGCTCAGGTAGGCCGGCCACTCACTCAATCCGGCAGCGTTGCCGAGCCCATCCGGTTGGCGATGATGGTGGCCTTGCGCGTGAAGTTTACGTGCACGTTGGCGCAGTAGCTCTTCTTGTCGAAGCACTTGGGTGCGGGCAGCGCCGCCGCCAGACGCGCCGCCTGGCCCACCGTCAGTTGTGAAGCTGGGCGCTTGAAGTAGTGCTGCGCAGCGGCTTCTGCGCCGAACACGCCTTCGCCCCACTCCACCGAGTTCAGATAGATCTCCAGGATGCGCTCCTTGTCGAGCCAGAACTCGAGCATCCAGGTGATGGCCAGTTCTTCGCCCTTGCGCAGGTAGTGGCGCTCACCGGAGAGGAACAGGTTCTTGGCAAGCTGCTGCGTGATGGTCGAACCGCCGGCGACCACGTGACCGCGCCGCTTGTTCTTCTCCCACGCGTCGAGCATGGCGTCGACTTCCCAGCCGCTGTGCGAGACGAAGTCGGCATCTTCGCTGGCGATGACCGCGCGCTTGAGGTTGCGCGAGATCTGGTCGTAGTCGACCCAGCGGTGGTCGACCTTGCAGGTGAAGACATTGGCACCGCACAGGCGCATGCGCTCGGCGCGCATGAAGGCGGTGGAAGACGGATCGAACGTCTGCCAGCTCGCAATGGCGGCAAAGAAGTACAGATTGAGTGCGACCACGCCTGCGACGAAGCAACCGATTACGTAGCCGAGCCAGCGCATCATTGTGCGTATCCTGAGCGGGCGCTCAACGACGCGCGCGGGCAGCCACGACGGCCTCGCCCTGCAGCGCTTCACGCATGCCGAGCAACACAGGCGCGGTGTCCGGGCGCACGCCGCGCCAGACAAAGAACGATTCCGCCGCCTGCTCGACCAGCATGCCCAGGCCGTCCCAGGTGCGGGCGTGGTAACGCTTGGCAAACTGCATGAACAGCGTCGGCTGTGCGGCGTACATCATGTCGTAGGCCAGCGCGTTCGGGCCGAACACGGTACCCGGAATCGGCGGCACCCCGCCCTGCAGGCTGCTGGCCGTGGCGTTGATGATGACGTCGAACACGTCATCGACAGCAAGCTCGTCATAGCCACCACCCACCAGTTCCGCATCGTGCAGCTTGGCCGAAATTTCGAAGCGATCGACCAGCATGTTGGCGCGATCGGCCGTGCGATTGGCGATGAACACGCGCGACGGCTTGTGTTCCAGCAGCGGCAGCAGCACGCCGCGCGCCGCACCGCCGGCACCCAGCAGCAGCACGCGCTCTCCCGAGAGGTCGTTGCCGATGTTGTGTGTGATATCGCGCATCAGGCCGACACCGTCGGTGTTGTCGCCGAAGACTTCGTCGCCGTCGAACTTGAGCGTGTTGACTGCCCCCGCCGATTCGGCGCGCAGCGACAACGACGTGCACATCGAATACGCATCGAGCTTGAATGGCACCGTCACGTTGAGCCCCTTGCCGCCTTCTCGCACGAAGGTCAGCACGGTTTCTTCAAACGCGATCAGCTCAGCGTAGATGCGGTCGTAACGGACGAGCTCGCCGGTCTGCTGCGCAAATGCGGCGTGGATGGTGGGCGACTTGCTGTGCGAAATCGGATTGCCGATCACGCCATAGCGGTCTGTGGGCGGCGCATTGACGGCTGCGAGGATGGCCTCTTGAAACGACGACGGCATAAGCAACGACCTCAGCGGGTCTGCAAGTGAGTTTCCAGGCCCGCGCGGGTGAACTTGAAGGTGGCGACCACATCCTGGATGTCGACGCGCTTGCGCATCTCCGCCGGGAAGCCGCCAAACGGTGCGGACGACCGCACGATGGCCACCGCCTGGCGATCCAGTGCCGGGTTGCCCGAGCTCTTGGCGATCTCGATGCCTTCGATCTTGTAGCCGTCCTGGTTGTAGCCGAGCTGGCCCTCGCGGTTGATGCTGATCACGAGGATCAGCTCACCATACAGCGGGCGACCGTTCTGGCTCGGGAAGTTGGCCGTGCCGCGCACTTCGATCTTGCGGCGCACGGCATCGTAGTAGCGGGCGTAATCCACCTGGCGCGCGCTGGCGGCGGTCAGCACGTTGCGGCGCGGGCGCTTGGCGTAGTTCTCGAGGTTGCGATCGATCTCGGCCTGCAGGCGCGCGATTTCGTCCTGCGTGGTGCGGTCATCCGTGCCGTTGGTGGGCGACGGCACCGGGCGCTCACCCGGTTTGACCTGGCGATCGTTCACCATCGGCGCGCGGTCTTTCGACTGCGTCAGCAGGCGGCGCTGTTCCTGCTCCAGGAATTCGACACGGCGTTGCGTGAGCTTGATGGCATCGCCGGTCTGCTCGTTGGTATCGGCAGGCAGCGGCGTGGTGGCGCGCTGCTGATCAAACTCGCCGCCGCCGTTCAGATTGACCTGCGCCACCGCCGTTGCCTTGGCCGGCGCGGTAGACGACTTGGCGTTGACCAGCACCACGTCCAGCCCCGGATCATCGCGCTTGATGTCGAAGGCCTCGGGCGCCACCACGCGCACGAACAGCAGCAGAACGTGCACGGCAAGCGACACCACCAATGCCTTGGTGAGCGTGCTGCTGCCGGACCAGTCTGGACGGTTTGCGAGGGCGGCCATGAGGGGTGGTTCCTAGGGTAACGCGCGAGAGGAAAATCAGACTGCGATTGTAGTTAGGCAGCGGCAGGCGTTCCACCGCTCTCACCGTCCTGCGGCGGCGACGCCACAGCAGGATCAGCTTCCGCACGGGCCTCTTCCTCATCAGCGGCCGGTTGTGGTTCAGCCGGCGCATCCACCTCGGCAGCCGCGGCTTCCGCTTCGGCCAGTTCTTCTTCGATGGCCGCGGCTTCGGCCTCCGCACCAGCAGCCGGGGCCAGGACTTCCACTACGCGGCACGACACTTCCAGGCTGATCTCGTCGGTGTCGAGAATGTCGAGCACGACGTGCGTGCCACGCGCCGTCTGTGCCAGCTCCGGCACCTTGGTCACCAGCGGAATCTCGGCAAAGCGCACCGCGCCTTCCTTGAGCACCACGGCTTGCATGCGCGTGCGGTTTTCCTGCTTGAGCCAGCGCAGGCACCAATAGCGCTCCATGGTCGACTGATGGTCGGCATAGGCGGCGTAGGTGCCTTCAAAGTCGGCCACGGCGGCCAGCAGGTCGGCGTCTTTCGGCTTGAACGGCGCGATCAGCTTGGCCGTCACGCCATGCTGTGCCACCGCCGCGATCTGCCATTGGTTGACCAGGTCGACATAGCGGCGCAGCGGCGACGTGCTCCACGCGTACTGCGCCACGCCCAGGCCTTCGTGCGGCGCGGGATATGTCTGCATGCGCGTGCGATGCATGCCCCACGCCTTCTGCGTGCGGTAGATGCCGGGCACGCCGGCGTCGGCCAGCATGCGGCCCCAGGTGCTGTTGGCCAGGATCATCATCTCGGCGACGATCTTGTCCAGCGGCGAGCCGCGCTTGCGCTGTTCAATGCGCACGCGCTCGCCACCGCCTTCGGCCTCGGGAATCGGGTCGATATAGAACGAGTAGTCGCCCTTCTGCGCGCCCTCGGGCTTGAGGCCACTGGCGATACGCGCCTGCTGACGGCCGTCGTACAGCGCGCAGGCAAACGGCCAGAGCACGGCCAGCTCGGCCTTGAACGGATAGTCCCCCGAGCCATCGGCCAGCGCCTCGGCGGTGATCACATCGTCGAGCAGGTTGTGGCGGAGGTTGGCCGCCACCGTCACGGATTCGCAGCGGGTCTCGCTGGCGGTGACCGTCCATGTGGCGCGGTCGACCGTTGCATACAGCGACAGCGCTGGACACGCACGTCCTTCCTGCAGCGTGTAACGATCGACCACCGATTCCGGCAGCATCGTGATCTTGTCGCCCGGGAAGTACACGGTCGACAGACGCTGGCGCGCAATCGCGTCCAGCGCATCGCCGCGCTGGATACCAAAACCCGGCGCCGCGATGTGGATGCCGATGCGCACGGTGGCATCGTCAATCGGGGTGACGGAGATGGCGTCGTCGATTTCCGTGGTGGTCACGTCGTCGATCGAGAAGGCGCGCACATCAGCGTTCGGCAGGTCAAGCGCGGGCTCCGGCACGGTCACGTCCGGGAAACCCGTGCCCTTCGGGAAGCACTCCGACAGGAAGCGCGCTTCGTGCAGCGCGCGTGCGTTGGCGATACCGCCCACAGCAACCATGAGCCGCATCGGCGAAAGTCCCAGCGCCGTGCAGGCTGCATCAAGCGCCTTGAACTCGAGACTGTTCTTATCAGGCTTGAACAGCAGTTGCAGCGTCTTGCCACGGAACGATTCGGGCAGACGCATCGCCTTCAGTTCGGCTTCGTACTCGGCCTGCAGGGCGGCCTGCTGCTTCTTGCGCTCCACGGCGGCAAGCGCCGCCTTGAGCTGGTCTTCGGGCGCGCGCTGGTAGCGGCCACGGCCCTTGCGGCGGAAGTAGATAGGCGAGCCATGCAGCGCAATCGCCAGCGCGGCCTGTTGCGTGGCATCTGCGCCCGCGCCGAAGTACTCGCCGGCCAGGTCGGTAAAGCCGAACTCGTCAGCTGGCGCGCATTCCCAGAGGAAATCCAGATCGATGTCCGTCGACAGTGCGTGCGCGGCCTTCGACAGTTCACCGGCCGATGGCTGGGCAAACTGCAGCAACACATCGCGCGACTTGACCTTGGTGCGCTTGGCGCTCGGCAACTCGACCTGATAGGCCTCGCCTTGTTGGGACAAAACGGTGCCTGCGCGGATCTCGCCGCCTTCTTCAAACAGCAACTGCATGGATATGTCTGGATTGCCGCACTCGCATAAGCGAACGCCGCTTTGAATGAGATGGACTGACCGTGCACCCGGATGTCAGAAACCCGGTGCGCGGCGACAAAAAGTTGGGGGCGATGATACCGCACTGGGACGGCGTCCGAACCGCCGAAAATACGCCAACTTCGCGCCTACCTTGGCGGCTTGAACCCGGCCAGTGCCGGCAAGAACACCTCCGTCACCAGCATCGCGCTCGCCCCGCGCCGGAACACGGAACGCCGCGCCGGCAAACGCTCAACGCCAGTGATGGGTGCATCACTCAACGCATGGTGTGCGCGGCGTACCAGCGGGTGATGCGTGTCGAGCAACGCGAACTCAAAATCGCCCCGGGCGACACGCGGGTCCGCAAACAGCGAATGCCCGAGCGGCTGCGTGCCCAGTGCCTTCAGGAATGGCCAATCCAGCGCCACGCTGCGCGGGTGCACGATGGTGTGCGCGTACACAACGGGGATGTCGTCGCAGATCAGCAAAACCTCGCGCGCCAGCGTCTCGGCGGGGCCCGCCATGCCAAGGCAGCGCCATTCGTCACGTAACGGCATCGCCCGTTTCTGGCCAAGGAGTTGCACCCGAAACGTGGACGATGCCGCATGCAGGCGCGCCGTCAGTGAATTTGCGCCCACGGCCCAGAGCGCCCAATGGCGGTCATACACCACGGCCGGCGGCAACGCGCTGCGCCAGAGGCTGCGCGGGTACGACGGAGACTCGGTCATGCGGACGCGTTGCCGTCAAACGGATGCGCAGCCAACAAGTCGGCAGGAACGCCGCAGAAGACGAGCACTTCGTCCATGTACTGCGCGAAATCGCTGATGCCGTGATCGCTGCCGTCGATCACGCGAGTGGCGGCGCCCCGGAAGTGGGCGAGCATCTCACGGTAGTCGAGCACCTCGTCGCCTGTCGATGCCAGAAGGTAGTAGCGGTCTGGCTGCGTAATGGCGGGCACGGCCAGCGCACGCAGCTCATCCAGATGATGCGGCTCGACGCGGATCGTGCCGCCGCCGTGCCAGAGCGGCTGTTCACCCACGTACTTGGCCAGATCCCGCTCCGGACGTGTGGCCGGATTCAGCATCGCGGCACGCAAGCCGTGGCGCTCAGCCAGCCAGGTGGCGTAATAGCCGCCCAGCGACGAGCCGATCAGCACCGGCTTTGCGCCATCACGCGTACTCAAGTCAGCGATCAATGCCTCAACTTCAGCCATCGCCTCGCGCGGCGATACGGGCAGCATCGGGCAGACATACTGATCCGCCAGTCCGACCGAGGCCATCCGCTTGCCCAGCAGTTGCGCCTTGAATGAGCGTGGCGACGAGCGGAATCCGTGCAGATAGACGATGGAAGCCGGCATATCTAGATCATTTGGCGGCACCGACACGCTCAGCCAGCGCGTCCAACAGCTTCTGGTGCACGCCGCCGAAGCCGCCGTTGCTCATCACCAATACCTGGTCACCCGGGCGGGCAGCAGCGGTCACGGCCTTAACCAGCGCGGTCAGGTCGGAGAACGCCGTCGCACGCTCGCCCAGCGGCGCCAGCGCGCCGGCCAGATCCCAACCGATGGCATCTTTGCCGCTGGCGGCACCGTAAGCGAACACCTGGTCGGCGCCGGTCAGGCTATCGGGAAGCGCCTGCTTCATCACACCCAGCTTCATGGTGTTCGAGCGCGGCTCCAGCACCGCTAGGATGCGCGCGCTGCCGACGCGGCGACGCAGACCATCGATGGTCGTGCGGATAGCGGTCGGGTGATGGGCGAAGTCGTCGTAGACGGTCACGCCGTCAACGGTGCCGCGCACTTCCATACGACGTTTCACATTTTCGAAACGGGCCAGGCTTTCAATGGCTTGCGCGGGCGGCACACCCACGTGGCGCGCAGCGGCAATGGCGGCCAGCGCGTTCATGCGATTGTGGTCGCCCTGCAGGGCCCAGTGCACTCGGCCCTGCGTCTGGCCGTTGAAGCGCACGTCGAAGCTGTCGTCCGCATTTTCGTCATCGCCCAGATTGGCGATTTTCCAGCCATCACCCTCTTCTGCGCCGAAATACTCGACTTCTGACCAGCATCCACGCGCAAGCACGCGCTTCATGCTGTCTTCGCGGCCGTTGACGAGCAAACGCCCTTGGCCAGGCACAGTGCGAACGAGATGATGGAATTGCGTTTCGATCGCGGCGAGATCCGGGAAGATGTCAGCGTGATCGAACTCCAGATTGTTCAGAATGGCCGTGCGGGGGCGATAGTGAACAAACTTGCTGCGCTTGTCGAAGAAGGCCGTGTCGTACTCATCGGCCTCGATGACGAAGAAGTCGGATTCCGTCAGCCGCGCCGACAACCCGAAGTTGCGCGGCACACCGCCCACCAGGAAACCCGGGTTGTAGCCGGCATCCTGCAGAATCCAGGCGAGCATCGAGGTGGTGGTCGTCTTGCCGTGCGTGCCGGCCACGGCGAGCACCCACTTCTGGCGCAGCACGTTGTCGCCCAGCCATTGCGGGCCGGAAACGTACGGCAGGTTGCGATCCAGGATGGCTTCCATCAGCGGGTTGCCGCGCGAAATCACGTTGCCGATAACGTACAGATCCGCGCCGATCGACAGTTGTTCGGGGTCAAAACCCTCGATCAGCTCGATGCCCTGGGCTTCGAGCTGGGTGCTCATCGGCGGGTAGACGTTGGCGTCGCAGCCGGTAACACGGTGACCGGCCTGGCGGGCGATCAGGGCAATGCCGCCCATGAAGGTGCCGCAGATTCCAAGGATGTGGATATGCATGGGAGCCATCTCAACTACGTTGCGCGGCATTGTACCGGGCATGCCCACGGGCAGACGCGCGCGCTTCAGTAAAATAGAAATCATGTCATCCAAACGCCCCCTCCTCGATCCGACCCGCGTTCGGGAAGAAATTGCCGCCGTCGCCGCCCGCATGATTGCGGAGGACGGTGCCGACTACGCCACGGCCAAGCGCAAGGCCGCCCGCCAAGTGCTCGGCTCAGAATCGCGCGCCGCTGGCGAATGGCTGCCCGACAACGAACAGGTCGAAACCGAAGTCCGCGAATACCAGGCGCTGTTCCAGTCCGATTCCCAGCCGCGCGTGCTGGCGCTGCTGCGCCGCATCGCGCTGGTGCTGATGGAGGGGCTGCAGGTGCACAACCCGTACCTGGCCGGCGCGGTCTTCAACGGCACCGCCAGCGAGCACTCCGACATCCACCTGCAGGTCTTCTGCGATAGCCCGAAGGACGTGGCGATCTTCCTGCTCAACGCCGGCGTGGATTTCGATACAACAGAGAGCGCTCACTTCGCAGGCCGCGACGAGGTGGAAACGCTCAGCTTCCTGTGGCGCGGCCAATGGCCGGCCAGCCGTGAGGCCCGCGAACTGGCCCAGGAACTGCGCGCCGAAACCGGTACGCCAGTCGGCGTGCACATCGCCCTGTATGACATGAACGATGTGCGCGGCGCCCGACGCACAGACGCCAGCGGCAAAGCTGCGCGCGGAGATGCCGCAGCCGTGCGCGCCCTCCTCTCGAAGGGGTAGTCCACCAAGAGGAGTACAATCCGGCACGCTTCGCCTCTGTTTATATAGAGAGACCGCCCGAACCATGTCCCGCCGTACCGCCCTGATTGCCTTGTTGATTGCCGGCGCGATCGCCGCAGCCCTGGGCATCTACACCGGACACAAGGCCACCGAACCCAAGGCGCCGGCCAACGATGTCGTCGTCGCCTTCTACAGCAGCAAGCTGCCGGACGCCAACGGCACGCCGATCGACCTGTCGGCACTCCGCGGGCAGCAGGTGGTGATCAACTTCTGGGCGCCGTGGTGCGGCCCCTGTGTGGAAGAGATGCCGGAGTTGTCCGCACTCGCCCAGGAGCAGAAGGCCAAGGTGAAGTTTGTCGGCATCGGTATCGATACGGCGACCAATATCCAGACCTTCCTGGGTAAAGTGCCCGTCACTTATCCGATTGCGGTGGCCGGTTTTGGTGGCACGGAGTTGGGCCGGCAGTTTGGCAATGAGATGGGCGGCCTGCCGTTTACTGTGATTCTTAACGCACAAGGCGAGATCACATTCCGAAAGATGGGCCGCGTGCACGCGGACGAACTGCGTCAGGCACTGCAGCGTACGTAAATATGCAAAATCGTCATATGACGGTCATGTGCGCGCAACTACCCTTCTTTCTACATAAAATTGACTGCGCCGTTGGCAAGATCGGTGAAAACACCAGTTTCTCGAACCCTTTTCAGCAAAAACTAGACAAAGCATTCTAAGTTGCTGTAAATTGCGCCCAACTTCGCTCAACCAGTCAAATCGTGGCTGACAAACCGATCGTCAAAGCGCTTCGCAACGTGCTCGTGCTGCACGGTCCGAACCTCAATTTATTGGGGACGCGCGAACCGGAAGTCTATGGCGCAACCACGCTGGCCGACATCAACGCTGCCCTGACCGAACGTGCCAAGGCGCGCGGCGTGACGCTGGCGCACTTCCAGTCGAATCACGAAGGTGCACTGGTCGACCGCATCCACGCGGCCAAGAGCGAAGGCGTCGAATTCATCATCATCAACCCGGCGGCCTACACGCATACCAGCGTGGCCCTGCGCGATGCGCTGGCCGGGGTGGTGATTCCGTACATTGAAGTCCACCTGTCCAACGTGCACCGCCGCGAGCCGTTCCGCCACCATTCGTATCTGGCGGACCAAGCAGTGGGCGTGATCTGTGGGCTGGGCTGGCGCGGCTACGTCGCCGCGCTCGACTACTGCATCGACCAATACAGCGATCAACACGGCGGCTGATCAGCCGTCTTCTTCCCCTTCATCTCAATCACTTAACCAACGCAACGACGCCAGCGCCTGGAGCACGTACGCTGAAGAGCCATTCGCGTGCGCCCCTTCTTTGCCCCAGATCGCCGACGCTGCAGGAGAACGCTCATGGATTTGCGCAAGCTGAAAACGCTGATCGACCTGGTGGCCGAATCGGGCATTTCGGAACTCGAAGTGACCGAAGGCGAAGGTAAGGTCCGCATCGTCAAATCGGCACCGCAGCAAGTGATGGCCCCGATGCAATATGCACCGATGCCGATGCAGGCCGCGCCCGCTGTGGGCGTGCCTGCCGCCGCCGCTCCGGCTGCGGTCAGCGCTGAAGCCGCTGCTCCGGCCCTGCCGGCCGGCCATATCGTGACGTCGCCGATGGTCGGCACGTTCTACCGCTCGCCGTCGCCGGGCGCCGCCGAGTTCGTCAAGGTGGGCGACACCGTCAAGGAAGGCCAGACCATCTGCATCATCGAAGCCATGAAGCTGCTGAACGAGATCGAAGCGGACAAGGCTGGCGTCATCAAGGAAATCCTGATCGACAACGGCCAGGCTGTGGAATACGGCCAACCGCTGTTCGTGATCGGCTGATCTTCCGGCATCCGACCCTCATCGTGCGGCGCCCAGCGCGTCGCATCCGAGCGCGAGTTGACGCAACCGAGTGCACAGGTCCGTTGAAAACGGCCCCAACACAGCGCCCTCGCCTCCCCTTTTTGTAGCGAGAACACGATGTTCGACAAGATCCTGATTGCGAACCGCGGCGAGATCGCGCTTCGCATCCAGCGCGCCTGCCGCGAACTCGGCATCAAGACCGTGGTGGTCTATTCCGAGGCGGACAAGGAAGCCAAATACGTCAAGCTGGCCGACGAAGCCGTGTGTATCGGCCCGGCACCGTCGCCGCTGTCGTACCTGAACATGCCGGCCATCATCTCGGCCGCCGAGGTAACTGACGCCCAGGCCATCCACCCTGGCTACGGCTTCCTGTCGGAAAACGCCGACTTTGCCGAGCGCGTGGAGCAATCCGGCTTCACCTTCATCGGCCCGACGCCCGAATCGATTCGCCTGATGGGCGACAAGGTCTCGGCCAAGCAGGCCATGATCAAGTCCGGCGTGCCGTGCGTGCCGGGCTCGGAAGGTGCCCTGCCCGAAGACCCGAAGGAAATCCTGGCAACGGCCAAGAAGGTCGGCTATCCGGTGATCATCAAGGCCGCTGGCGGCGGCGGCGGCCGCGGCATGCGCGTGGTGCACACCGAGGCTGCGCTGATCAACGCCGTCAACATGACGCGCGAAGAAGCCGGCCGTGCCTTCGGCAACCCGGAAGTCTACATGGAGAAGTTCCTGGAGCATCCGCGCCACGTGGAGATCCAGGTCCTGGCCGACCAGCACCGCAACGCCGTCTGGCTGGGCGAGCGCGATTGCTCGATGCAGCGCCGCCACCAGAAGGTGATCGAGGAAGCGCCGGCACCGCACATCCCGCGCCGCCTGATCGAACGCATTGGCGATCGCTGCGCCGACGCCTGCAAGAAGATCGGCTACCGTGGCGCCGGCACGTTCGAGTTCCTGTACGAAAACGGCGAGTTCTACTTCATCGAAATGAACACGCGCGTGCAGGTTGAGCACCCGGTCACGGAAATGATCACCGGCGTCGATATCGTGCAAGAGCAGATCCGCGTGGCGGCCGGCGAAAAGCTGCGCTTCCGCCAGAAGGACATCACGCTCAAGGGCCACGCCATCGAGTGCCGCATCAACGCGGAAGACCCGTTCAAGTTCACGCCGTCGCCGGGCCGCATCACGTCGTGGCACGTGCCGGGTGGCCCGGGCGTCCGCGTGGATTCGCACGCGTACAACGGCTACTTCGTGCCGCCTAACTACGACTCGATGATCGGCAAGGTCATCACGTACGGCGCCACGCGCGAGCAGGCCATCGCCCGCATGCGCATCGCCCTGTCGGAAATGGTGGTGGAAGGCATCTCGACCAACGTACCGCTGCACCGCGACCTGATGCTCGACGCCAACTTCGTCGAAGGCGGCACCGACATCCACTACCTGGAGCACCGTCTGGCGCAACAGGAAGTGGCCAAGGGTGGCGGCAAGTGACGTACCGCGAATGCGTACTTGAGGTGTCTCGCGACGACGCGGAAGCGTTGTCCGAGGCGCTGTTCGACCTGGGCGCCCTGTCGGTCTCGGTGGAAGACGCCGATGCCGACACGCCGGAAGAACAACCGCTCTTCGGCGAGCCCGGCCACGAGCCGACCCGCTTGGCGTGGAACCGCTCGCGCGTGGTCGCGCTGCTGGCGGATGACGCCGATCCTGCACTGCTGGTGGCAGCCGCAGCCAACGAGATCAAGCTCTCGCCCGTGCCTGCGTACACCGTGCGCGAAGTCGAAGAGCAGGACTGGGTGCGCGTCACGCAATCGCAGTTCGAGCCGATCCACATCGGCGAGCACATCTGGGTCGTGCCCTCGTGGCACGACGCACCGGAGCCCGACGCCGTGGTGTTGGAGCTGGACCCCGGCCTCGCCTTTGGCACCGGCAGCCACCCGACCACGCGCCTGTGCATGGAATGGCTGGAGCAGCACGTGCAGCCGGGCGAGCGCACGCTCGATTACGGCTGCGGCTCGGGCATCCTGGCCATCGTAGCCAAGAAGCTCGGTGCCGGTGAAACCGTCGGCGTCGACATCGACCCAAACGCCGTGGACGCCTCGCGCTACAACGCCGAGCGCAACCATGTCGACGCCACGTTCGCCCTGCCCGACGATGCGCCGGAAGGCACGTTCGACCTCGTCGTCGCCAACATTCTGTCGAATCCGCTCAAGCTGATGGCGGCGATGCTGTGCGCACGCGTGCGCCCAGGTGGCCGACTGATCTTGTCGGGCGTGCTGGAGCGCCAGGCAGAGGAAGTTGCCGCGGCGTATGCGTCCGCCATTCCGCTTACGGTGTGGCGTGCACGTGACGGCTGGGTCTGCCTGCACGGTGTGAAACCCGCGTAATTTCACGGCGTTGTTCGCAACATTGGGCGCCGGCGTCACCTGCAAAGGTCGACGCTGGCGTCACTGTCTGCAATACTCGCGCGGTCGGCTTTCTTCTCCTTGTTCTGCATGGCATCCGCGCCACAAGCTGCGCCACGTTTGGCCGCCCGCTGTCCCAATTGCCAAACCGCATTCCGCGTCGTCGCCGATCAGCTTCGGCTGCGGGGCGGACTCGTCCGTTGCGGGCGCTGCAATCACGTCTTTGACGGGCGCGCACACCTGATCGAGCTGGGCGCTACGCCCACGCCGCCGACAGCAACACCGGTCACCCCAGCACCGCAGCAAGCAGATCCGCGTGTACCGGCCGTCGGAACCACGCCCGCACCCGTACCCGCAGAACCCTCCACTCCGCCGACTGAAGCACCCGCCGAAGCTTCTCCGGCAACGCCCACGGCCGAAGACGACCACGGCTTCGGCATGACGCTGATCTGGGAGGAAGACGTTGCCGAAGACGGCGTCGCCGAAGTGCATCTGGGCGAAGTCGAAGGTGCGACGCCCATTCCGGACGCGCATCCCACCGCGCCCGATACGCGCCCGCTCGCGGATGAAGCACGGACCGAAACCGAAGCCGAAGTTGAAGCCGCAGACGAACCCGCACCAGCAGCCATTGAACCTGCCGCCGACGTACCCACCGCTGCGCCCGCGGCACCGGCGGATCCGTTCCACGGCCTACCGCCGATCCGGGAGTTCGAGGACGACGAAGATGCGTTCGCGGCCGCCCTGCCCAAACAACCATCGGCAGATTTACCGCTCGCGCCAGCCGTCACCGCCATCCCCGCGCCTGCGGTAGCGAAGCCGGAAGCGCTCGCACCCGCCGCCGCAGAGAAACAGGACAAGCACGATTCGGTCTGGATGCGTCACGAGACCGATCCGCATACGATATTTGCGCCGGTGCCGCGCCGGAACCATCACGCACGCCGCGCGCATGATGAACACGACGGCCCGACGCCGCAGCGTACGCTAACCGGCGCACCACGCCCGCGCAAGGCACGCGGGCCGAACCACGGTGTCTCGGCCGCCACACTCGACTTCTTGCGCGCCGCGCAGGCACGCGAGCAGGTGCGCAAGTCGACGGGGCGCCGTGCGATGGCGCGCATTGCGATCGGCTTTCTGATCGTATTGGCCGTGGCACAGGCGCTCTTTCTGGGCCGTTCGGAAATCGCACGCCGCGCACCGTCCACACGCCCGCTATGGGAAGCGCTGTGCCAACCGCTGCATTGCAAGATCACCCCGCCGCGCGACCTCGACGCGCTGCAGATCGAATCGTCGCAGTTGCAGCGCCAGGAAGGTGATGCATCCGACCAGTACGTGCTGACCGCCACGCTTCGCAACCGTGCCGGCAACCCGGTCGCCTTGCCAGCCATCGAGCTGGTGACGACCGATCTACAGGACCAACTGCTCTCACGCCGCGCGCTGTTGCCCAACGACTACCTGAACCCGACCGACAGTGCATACGGCACGTCAGGTCTGCCCGCCCGCGCCGAGCTGCCGATTCGGGTACGATTCCAGTCCCAGCGCCCGACGGCCAACTACCGGGTCCTGATTTTTTACCCCTGATTTTTCACCCCTGGCCTAGAGCCGCTAACAAAACCCACCTGGCTAGGCGTGCCGACGCAGACAGTACTGAATACGGCAAGGAGGCGCAACAACGCCAGGTGGGTTTTGTTAGCGGCTCTTACCCCAACACGCATCAAAGGAAGGAGTAACACCATGGCAAACGTGACCCTTGGCGGCAACCCGATCGAAGTCAGCGGCCAGTTCCCGGCGGCTGGCGCGAAGGCTCCGGCATTCACGCTGGTTGGCAAGGACCTGAAGGACGTGTCGCTGGCTGACTTTGCCGGCAAGCGCAAGGTCCTGAACATCGTGCCGAGCCTGGACACCCCGGTGTGCGCCACCTCCACGCGCAAGTTCAACGAAGCCGCTGCCAAGCTGGACAACACGGTGGTGTTCTCGATCTCGGCTGACCTGCCGTTCGCAGCCGGCCGCTTCTGCGCGACTGAAGGCATCGAGAACGTCGTGCCGCTGTCGACCTTCCGTGACAAGGGCTTCAAGCAAGCCTACGGCGTCGACATCACGAGCGGCCCGCTGGCCGGCGTGACCGCCCGCGCCGTGGTGGTGCTGGATGGCAACGACAACGTGCTGTATTCCCAGCTCGTGCCGGAAATCAAGGAAGAGCCGAACTACGACGCAGCCCTGGCCGCGCTGAAGTAAGCTCACGGTATTGCTGAGAGGCCGGCCTCCGGTCTCTCATTCATCACACGGCCGTCCACTGGGACGGCCGCGTTCACATTTGGAGCCCTCCAATATGGCCAGCGTGATCTGCGGCTCGATTGCCTACGACACCATCATGACGTTCGACGGACATTTCCGCGAACACATCCTGCCGGACAAGATTCACATCCTGAACGTCTCCTTTCTGGTGCCGACCATGCGCCGCGAGTTCGGTGGCTGCGCAGGCAACATCGCCTATACGCTCAAGCTGCTCGGCGGCGAGCCCATCATCATGGGCACGGTCGGCCAGGATGCAGGCCCGTACCTGGACTACCTGAAGAAGCTCTGCATCTCGACCACGCACGTCAAGGAGATTCCGGACACGTTCACGGCGCAGGCCATGATCACGACCGACCGCGACAACAACCAGATCACCGCGTTCCACCCGGGCGCGATGAGCCAGTCGAGTGTGAACTCGGTCAAGGATGCGCTGCCGGCCAAGCTGGGCCTGGTCGGCCCCGACAGCCGCGACGGCATGCTGCACCACGCCACGCAATTTGCCGAAGCCGGCGTGCCGTTCATCTTCGACCTGGGTCAAGCAATGCCGCTGTTTGACGGCGCCGACCTGCGCCGCTTCGTTGAACTCGCCAGCTACGTGGTGGTCAATGACTACGAAGCGCAGGTCATGCTGTCACGCACGGGCTACAGTGCGACGGAGCTTGCGCAACGCGTCGAGGCTTTCATCGTCACACGCGGGGAAGAAGGGGCGGAAATTCACGCCGGCGGCAAGCAGTACACTATTCCGGTCGTGCCGGCCGAACGTGTGGTCGATCCGACCGGGTGTGGCGACGCCTTCCGCGGCGGCCTGCTCTACGGCATCGAGAACGGCATGGATTGGGAAACCACCGGCCGGCTCGCCAGCCTGATGGGCGCCCTCAAGATCGCTTGCCAAGGCCCGCAGAATCACGGCCTGCCCGTCGACGAGATTGCCCGACGCTTCGAATCTGCTTTCGGGTACCGGTATCAATAAGGAATGAACATGAAACCCATCTATCGCATCGGCGCTGCGACCATGCTGGTCGCCGCCCTTGGCCTGCAAGGCTGCGCCATGGGCACCAACTCCAACAGCGCCTATACCTCGGGGCAGGCGCAGCGCGAGCAGACCGTGCGCTTCGGCACGGTGGATTCGGTCCGCAATGTCGTGATCGATCGCGAGCAGACCGGCGTGGGCACGATTGCTGGCGGCGCGATCGGCGGCATTGGTTCTGCAGCTGCCATTGGCCGCGGCAACGGTTCGGTGGCAGCAGGTGTGCTGGGTGCGATTCTGGGTGGCGTTGCAGGCAGCGCGATCGAAGGTCAGATGAACAAGCGCCCCGGCCTGGAAATCACCGTCAAGCTGGACAACGGCGAGTACCGCGCCATCACGCAAGACGCTGACGAGGCCTTCCGCCCCGGCGAGCGTGTCCGCCTGTTGTCGTCGGGCGGCGTGACTCGCGTGACGCACTGATCGATCGCCGGCCGATTGGGCTGGCGGCCAACGCATCAGCAAAACCGCATCGGCATCACGCCGGTGCGGTTTTTTTTTGCGCCTTAAGAAAACACGCAGGTCATCGCACGGACAAGAAAAAGCCCGCCGGGGCGTGAGCCGATCGGCGGGCGGTGCAAGACACCAGGTCTTGCGGACCAGATACGCAGTATCCGATCAGGTGGGCGCGACCAGCGCGCCGCTGTGGTCCCGGAGGATCACCGTCGCAAGAATGACTTACGGACGGTTGCCAGTCGGGAACGGCCATGCAGCAGCCGGGTTCAGCGCGGTCTTGGCAGCGGGTGCAGCAGCAGGTGCAACGGCCGGAGCAGCAGCGGGCTTGGCAACAGCCTTCTTCGCCGGAGCCTTCTTCGCAGCAGGCTTGGCAGCAGCCTTCTTCGTAGCCGGTGCCTTCTTGGCAGCAGGAGCCTTCTTCGCAGCAGGCTTAGCAGCAGCCTTTTTGGCAGCCGGTGCCTTCTTGGCAGCAACCTTCTTCACTGCAGCCTTCTTAGCGGCCGGTGCCTTCTTGGCAGCAACCTTCTTCACTGCAGCCTTCTTAGCGGCCGGTGCCTTCTTGGCAGCAACCTTCTTCACTGCGGCCTTCTTGGCTGCCGGTGCCTTCTTGGCAGCAACCTTCTTCACTGCGGCCTTCTTGGCTGCCGGTGCCTTCTTGGCAACGACCTTCTTAGCTGCAACCTTCTTGGCAGCAACCTTCTTTGCCGGTGCCTTCTTGGCGGCCGGAGCAGCCTTCTTTGCAGCGACCTTCTTAGCGGCCGGAGCCTTCTTCACAGCGGCCTTCTTGGCCGGGGCCTTGGCGGCCGGTTTCTTCTTAGCAGCAGTTGCCATGGGAAACTCCTTCGAGATTGGGTATCGAACTATCGAGATTGAGCAACCCGACCGGCCCGATCCCACGATGCATTGGCATCGCCAGACCAACCGAGCGAGCGATTCATCGGCGCGCCACCAAACCGCAGTCGCACGCTAATGAATTCGGTAGGAAGACCCGCAACCCGCGCGGTGGACGCACGCAGCAAGTTGCACACCTCGGCAGGGCACATGCACGCAGCCGCAGTTGGCCGGACGAACTGCATCCGGCGAGTCTTCATCAGTTGAGAGGACCGGGGCATCGTTGCCACACCGGTCGAAATTTGATCTAGCGCGAGTCGCTGTGTAGAGCGCAAAGCCGCTTGCAGCGTGACTTTGCGGACAGCGGAAATCTGGAGAGCGCGCGTTTTCTTTTGGGGGTAGTACGCCCATCCCGACGAAGGGATCGCAGAGACGGCACCGAGTTCAAACAGCCCTGTCGGCGTGGCGTGCATCAAAGTGGTTACGCTCCTCGACTACCTTTCACTTGCCGCTTGCTTGGAAGTTCATCGTCGTTGATCGCGCGAACCGCCCTTGCATCGAAGTCAACGTCTTGTCAAGGCGAATCATAATTCGTTTGCGCGGTGATGTTAAGAGATTTATGCAAAAAGCGCGGCGAGTTTTGGTGAAGGATTGCGCCGCGTCTGTGCGTCGTCGCGATTTGGATCGCGAACGCATGCATGTCGACCTCTCGAATGCGCATTTTCTTGCGTCGTGACATCACGTCAACGCGTTGCTTCGCGCAGACACTCGCCTCCCGCGAACCCAATGTTCATGCCGGTTTACAGCAACGCGCAATGTTGTGTGCATGTCGCTCGCAAAGCTGCGCGCGCACGACGCGTGAACTCTGCGATGTCGTGCATGTCAGCTGCGCGAGCAACGCGATGCGTGTGGAAAAAAACGATGCGCGGATACGACAACGCGCGCGAATTTTTCGCGTGATCGCACGCAACCGACGCGCAGCACGCATGCGCATCGACACGTTGAACGTGTTCATCGACATCGACGACGCGCTTCTCACACGCTCCTCGCTCGCGTGCTACGCGCGATGTGTGAGCGCGATGCAATCGCGATGGACCGACACGGCCGACACGACGCTTGCACGTGCCGCAATTCGCGCGCCGTGCATCGGGCGCGTGACCGTCGAAGGCGTGATACGCGTCGAGGTGAATCGCGTCGGCACATTCGCATCGATGTCGACGCGCGATGACGCACCAACGTCATCGCGCATGTCAATGAACGCGCAAACGAGCATATGCACATGCGTCGTGTGCCCAAACGCGCGATCACGGCGACGAGCAAGCGCGCTGACATGTCGCCCATCACGAAGAAGCCCCGCTCAGCAGCTGCTGAAAACCGCGCGCCATCGCGTTTGAAACGAGGCGGTTTTGCGACGATAGAAGGATTGTTCTACGGCAATCCGGGCGCCAACTTTGCTGCAGCGTCGATACTCCGAGACCAGCTTCAGCCGGCGTTTTACACGGATCAACCCAGTTGGGATGCTGCACTCGCATATCGGCGCGTCAGGTTGGCGCTGATTGTCATGCCATTCAGTTTCACTTCACGATCCGATCACCACGTCAGCACGGCATCGATCGCGCGGCGTGGTGCGGACCGGCGCGTGGTCCGCGATGAGACAGGGAGATCGTTGCCAACCGCACGTGTCAGACACGCGGTTGGTGACATGCCCGACGAAGAAAGAGCGCAAGACAGAAGGGGTCCAACAGAAGCGTTCTAAGCAGTGGAGGCACAAGATGCGCAATCCAGCGTTCTTGTTCAGTTCGAACCCACCGGAGTGTGGGGTTTTCCCGCAGCCCCAGCGTCGTGCGTTGCGCCGGATGCCTTGCTCTCTGGCAGCTGCGTCGCTGGCATTGCTGGCCGGGTGCGCGAATTCGGGCAGTGGTGACATGGGAACGTCGCTAGGCGGCGGCAGCGATACGCAATCGAAGCCGACGATTACGGCGTCGAGTTCGCCAACGTGGTCGAACAGCAACGGCAGCGGCACCACATCGGGCAGCACCGGCAGCACGTCGAGCGGTAGCTCGCCGATCGCGACGCTGACCGGTCCGGTCGAGCAGGTGACGACGACCACCGTGGCTGCCATCGTGCCGCTCACGACCACGCTGACTTCCGCTACGCAAACACTGGGCGCAGCAACAGGTCTGGGCACGCCGGTCGGCGGTGTGCTGACGACACTGGGCAGCGCACTCGGCAGCGAGGGCAAGACGATCACCACGGCTGGCAAGGGCGATGCGCTGGTGTCGACGCTGGGCAATACGGTGAGTGCGCTCGGCGCGATCACCGGTGGGCTGTCGGCGGTGGTCATGCCGACTGCGCCTTCTGCCAGTGGTGGCGCTACCGCAACGGGCGGCGCACTCGCTGGTGCGTTGCCTGGTGGCCTTGGCGGCCCACTGGCACCGGTGACGACCGCAGTCGGGTCGTTGACGGCGGCGATTCCCGGTGTCGGCACGCTCGGTGGCGGCGCAACCACGGGTTCGCCTGCGAGTGGAATCGGCAGGCTGGGCAGCGTCGGCTCGACGGTCGGCGCACTGGTAGGCGGGCTGCTGTCGGGCACGACGCCGGGTGCACATCACTGATGGCCTCAGCGCTTCGGAAAACGTTCTTTTCATTCGGCGGCAAACGCTGGCGAATGCTGCCCACTGGACGCCAGATGCGCGTTCTTCTGACACCCGGTGGTGATTACGCGGTACGGGCCGCGCTTACAAGGAGACTCACCATGAAGATTCAAACCCCGCTCCAAGCTTCTTACGCTTCGTCGTCCACGTCATCGCGCACGCTGCTGGCGGCGGCCGCACTGGCCGTGCTCGCGCTGGCCGGTTGCGCCTCGGGTGGCAATCCAAACGGCGATACCACCCCGTCGTCGAACGCCAACAACAGCCCGGGTGCGGTGCCGGTTGGCAACGTTGCCAGCAACGGCGGCAACGTCGTCACGCAGACCGGCAAGACGGTGAGTGACCTCGGCACGACCATCGGCACGGCATCGGTGCCCATCGTGGGCGGTACGGCAGCACAGAAGGATCTGGGTGCGACGGTCACCTCCGCCGGCAACACGGTCCAAACGCTGGGCGGTGGCATCAGCAACGGGCTGGGCAAGATCGGCTCGACGCCCGACCCGGTCGGCACGACGGTGCAGAGTTCGGGCGACGTGGTGCGCTCGACGGGCGTCACGCTGGTGAATGCTGGGCAAACCGTCAGCGATCTGGGTGCCGCTGGCAGCCCGCTGGCGCCGCTGAATCCGATCACGTCGCCGGTGGGCAGCGGTGTGTCGGCACTCGGCCAGGTGGCGCAAGGTGCGGGCGGACTGGTGACCATTGGCACGTCCAGCGGACCGGTGCAGCAGGTCACGCAGCAGTTGAGCAATGCGATCGTGCCGCTGTCTGCACAGGTTGCCGGGGCGGGTCAGCAGGTGGGCGCGGCAACCATGCTCGGCGCCCCGCTGGCCGGTGCGCTGAACACGGTGGGCGGTGCTCTGCAGAGCGGCGGCGCGCAAGTCGGCGCGGCCGGCGGCAATGCACTCACGCGTGACGTGGGTGGCCTCGTCGGCGCGGTGGGCAGCACGGTGGCCAGCGCCGGTGGCCTGGTCACCGGCGGTGGTGGCGGCTCGACCAATCCGCTCGCACCCATCACGAATGCGCTGGGCGGCGGCCTCGGCGGTGCAGCCGGCGGTAGCAACCCGCTGGCGCCAATCACCAGTGCACTGTCAGGCGGCGCCAACCCGCTCGCCCCGATCACGAATGCGCTGGGTGGCGTCACGAACGCCGCCGGCGGCTCCGGCAGCAATCCGCTGTCCCCCCTGACCGGCGCGCTGAGCGCCCATTGATCAAGACGATCTGCGCGGCCGATCACCCTCACCGAATTTTTTACCCTGATAAGGAGACACCACGATGCAACGCACCCCTCACTCTCTCGCACGTCTGGCCGGCGCACTGGCGCTTGCACTGGCTGCTGGCAGCGCTTTCGCGCAGGCCACCCCGGCTGGTACCTGGAAGACGATCGACGACAACACGGGCAAGCAGAAAGGCCAAGTGACGATCGTCGATAACGGCGGCGTGTTCACGGGCAAGGTCACCAAGATCCTGGTGCCGGGCGACGAGAACAAGACCTGCACCAAGTGCACGGACGACCGCAAGGACCAGCCGATCCAGGGCCTGACCATCCTGAAGGATCTGAAGGCGAACGGAACCAACAACTGGGATGGCGGCAACATCCTCGACCCGGAAAACGGCAAGGTCTACAGCGCCAAGATGTCGCTGGACGACACGGGCAACAAACTCACTGTGCGCGGCTTCATCGGCATCAGCCTGATCGGCCGCTCGCAAACGTGGATTCGCGAGCAGTGACCCCCCGCTAATAAAGAAGCCTCCCAACGCGCGGCGGTGCCCCTCTTTGTAAGCGGGGGCGCCGTCTCTTCGGGCGCCGGTGCAAGCCGGCGCCTTCTTTTTTGCGCATACGCAGCGCCGCTCCACGCCCCGCCTGAATTCAGCCTTCACTAAAGAACCAGCCGCCGATCGCCGTTACACCCGGAGGGAACGGCCCGCTAGGGGCACAACAAAGTGGAGAAAACGCGACATGCGACAGTGGACACTCAAAGCAAAACTGCGCCTGGCGCTGGCCTTGATGTGGCTGGGCCTGATTGGCGTCGGCGTGTGGAGTGCCATGGAAACCCGCTCGACGATGCTCGATGAGCGCAAGGTCGGCCTGCAGAACCTGGTCGATGCGGCTGAGGGCGTTGCCAAGCTGTATCACGCCAAAGCGCAATCCGGTGCCATGAGCGAGGACGACGCCAAGAAGACCGCACTGGCCACCCTCGCCTCGATGCGTTACGGCACCACCGGCTACCTGTTCGTCGTCGATTCGCAGTTCATCCTGCTGATGCATCCGACGCTGGCCGACATGGTCGGCAAGAGCACCGCCGGCTTCAAGGACCCGACCGGCAAACCCGTCTACCCGACCATCGTCAACGCGGCCAAGGACAAGGGCTTCGGCTTTGCCGAATACCAGGGCCGCCTGCCCGGCAGCGAAACCGCGCTACCCAAGATCGGCTACGTGAAGCGCTTTGCGCCGTGGGACTGGAACCTGTCGAGTGCGGTGTTCCTGCAAGAGGTGGATGCGGCCTACCACCACTCGCTCATCGCCAACCTGATCGTCATCCTGCTGGTGGGTGGCGTGGTGTCGGCGGCCATGTCGCTCATCATCCGCAACGTACAGCGCGGGCTGGGCGGTGAACCCAGCTACGCCACCGAGGTGGCCCGCCGCATTGCCGCCGGTGACCTGGCGGTGCGCGTGCAGACCCGCCCGGACGACCGCGACAGCATGCTGGTCGCCATGGCGCAGATGCAGCAGCAACTGACCGGCACCATCGGCCATATCAAGACGTCGGCGGATTCGATTGCCAGCGCCACCAAGCAGATCGCCGCCGGCAATGCGGATCTGTCGCAGCGCACGGAACAGCAGGCCAGCTCGCTGGAAGAAACGGCCTCCAGCATGGAAGAGCTCACCAGCATCGTGAAGCAGAACGCCGACAACGCGCGTCAGGCAAGCCAGCTTGCGGGCAACGCATCGGACATCGCCATCAAAGGCGGCGAAGTGGTTGGCCGGGTGGTAGACACCATGGCCGGCATCAATGAAAGCAGCAAGAAGATTGCCGACATCATCGGCGTGATCGAGGGGATTGCGTTCCAGACCAACATCCTCGCGCTGAATGCGGCTGTGGAAGCGGCACGGGCGGGCGAGCAAGGACGCGGCTTTGCGGTCGTGGCCGGCGAAGTCCGCAGCCTGGCGCAACGCAGTGCCACGGCGGCCAAGGAGATCAAAGAACTGATCAGCGACTCGGTGGGCCGCGTTGAAAATGGCACCACGCTGGTGGCAGAAGCCGGCAGTGTGATCGACGAGGTGGTCGTGGCGGTCAAGCGCGTGACCGACATCATGGGCGAGATCAGCTCGGCGTCGGACGAGCAAAGCTCGGGGATCGAGCAGGTCAACCAGGCCGTCAACCAGATGGATGAAGTCACGCAGCAGAACGCTGCGCTGGTGGAGCAGGCAGCAGCGGCAGCGCTGTCACTGGAAGAGCAGGCGCACGTGCTGCGCGACGCGGTGGCGTCGTTCCGCACCGCCTGATTTTGCGCGAAAAGCCGGGCTAAATACCGCCCAAGCCCCAACGAGTGGAGGGGCGGCGGTCCGTTCTCCGGTATGTCGCATGGTGTTATGCTGCGCGGCAGAGGAATCAATACAAACAACACGTTGGAATAGCCATGCCCGAGCGCAACCGGCCGCCATTCAGCGGCCTTACTGGCGCGATTGCCGGGTCGACTACCAGCGCCCAGGCCGTAACAGGAGACAACCCTGAAGACACGCCCGGCGGCGCCCGTGAGCCGATGTCTGGCGGCCGCCCCAACACCGCGCGCGATGTCGCCGCGCAGGATCTGGCCAGCGATACCGCCCTGTGGCGGTTTGCCCTGGCAGCAGAAAACGGCGGCCGTGGCCCCCATCCCGACGCCGCGCTGCGCGACGATCTCTCCATTCTGCGTATCCTGCGTGGTGCCGATGGCCTACGCCTGCTCCGGCAAGGACTGCGCAGCGCATTTCCGGGCGCCGCCCTGCGCCTGACGACGTTCTGGCCCGAAGAGCAACCGCACGCCTATCCGGCCCGTGCCGAAGCCCGCCCCGCCGAGTTCGGCGACCTGCTCGTACTGTTCCGCCTGCGCGGTGCCGTCCCCACGCTCGACTGCCGCGCGCTGTTCCTCACCGCCCGCCGCATCGATCAACCCGACGATGCGCTGGACAAGCACCACACGCTGCCGCAGATCAACCTGTACGAAGGCTGGCCCGACTTCAACGTCTACGCGCGCTCGCCGATCAAGTCGCGCAATGCCACCTTCCTCGGCAAGTTTGATCTGTCGGCCGAACTGGATCCGCTGCGCCGCATCGGCCGCGACCAGCGTCAGTGGCGTTACCTGACACCGTGCACCGGCCTGCAGGCCCATTCGCAATGGCCCGGCGCCCGGCCACTCTCGCCGCTGCAATGGCGCTGGCCCTCCGGCCCGCAGGCAGGCGGCGCGCGTCCGGCGAGCGGCTCGTTCACCGGCCTGCTGCGCCAGCTTGCCCGCCCCGAAGGCGCGGGTGAAGACTGTTCCGCCGGTACCGAAGTGCCGACCTGGGGACGCCTGATCAACAAGCTGCTCGACCACAGCTGGGAAGTCGCCCCGAGCCACGCGCTCAAGAGCGGCAATATTTCCTCAATGGCATTCTGGACGCGGCTGCGCGGCTTCCTGACGGCGGAATACCTGCTCGGCACGCATTCGCTGCAGAAGGGGTTCGGCGCATCGCTGCAATTCGAGATGGCCAACGGCCTGCAGGATATCGTCCGCGACGACTGGACGGCCACCACCGGCTTCGACCCCGAAGACCTGGACGTGCCCGGCGTACGCAGCACGCTGCAGCGGATCGCCGCGTCCAAGCTGGCGGTGTTCGGCATGAGCGCTGAAGATCCGGCGCCGCTGGCCGCACCGCGCCCGCAGCGCGGCGTCACTCCACGCCCCGACGGCGAACGCGAAGGCCAGCGCGTGCTGTTGATCGACGTGATTCGCCCCAGCGCGGCAGCCCTCTAACCCCCCAATCTCGTTTCGAGAAAAAGCCGCACCCGCACCGCCGAGAACGCAACGTTTTCTCGGCGGTGTGCGGCTATGCTGTAGCGTTGCATCTGCTGCACCGCCCATGTCTTCCGCTGCCCCCGCCTCTTCCACCTCCATCACGTCGTCCCCCTGGATGCCCATTCTTGCCCTGATGGGTTCGATGGCCTCCGTGTGCCTGGGCAACTCGTTTGCCAAGACGCTGTTCCCGGTGCTGGGCGCGGCCGGCACCGTCACGTATCGCGTCACCATTGGGGCGGCGATCCTGCTGGCGTTCTGGCGGCCGTGGCGCCTGCACCTGACCCGCGCCGACGCCGGTCGCATCGCCATGTACGGCGTCACGCTGGCGAGCATGAACCTGTTGTTCTATCTGTCGTTGCAGCGGTTGCCGATCGGCATTGCGATTGCCATCGAGTTCACCGGGCCGCTGGTGCTGGCGGTGGTGCTATCACGCCGGGCGCTCGATTTCGTGTGGATCGGGCTGGCGGTGGTGGGCCTGCTGATGCTGTCGGTGGGCGACAAGGCAGTTGGCCAGGTCGATCACCTGGGCGCGGCGTATGCGCTGGCGGCGGGTGTGTGCTGGGCGCTCTATATCCTGACCGGCAAGAACCTCGGCGGTCTGCATGCGGGCCAGGCAACATCGCTGGGGATGACCGTGGGGGCGTTGTTCGCGATTCCGTTTGGCGTGGCGCAGGCTGGGTCCGCACTGCTGACACCGTCGCTCATTCTGGCGGGGCTGGGCATCGGGCTGCTGTCGAGCGCGATTCCGTATTCGTTGGAAATGGTGGCGCTCAAGCACCTGCCAGGCAAAACGTTCTCGGTGCTGCTGAGCCTGGAGCCGGCCATCGGCGCGCTGGCCGGGGCCATCGTGCTGCACGAGCAGCTGACGGGGCGGCAATGGACGGCTATTCTGGCCATCATCGCCGCTTCCGCAGGGTGCGCACTGACGGTGCGCGCGCCCAAGCCGGCGCACAGCGAGTGACCTAGCCGGAAACCCGCGCCACGGCTTGCAGCACGGCCATGCGCGTCTGCGCGTAGACCATGCCCTTCCACGCCGGCACATCGCAATAGAACGCATCGCGCAGCGCCCGGCGGATGCCATCTGCCTGCGCAGCGCCCTGCTCAGGGTGTCGATGCAGCCAGTGGTCGGCCCGCAGGGCCTGCAGCACCGCTAGCGGTGCAAGCGTGCCGAACTCCAGCGTGATGCAGGTCTTCTCGATGTCGGGCAGCAGCTCGTATGCCACGCCCACCAGATCCCCCTTGACCACGGATGACACCGACCCCGGTGCCGCAATCGGCCGGACATCCGCACCCCAGGTGCGGATGGCGCGCTCGAGTTCAGCCGGGTCGGGGCTGTTGAAAATCTTCTCGCCGTGGCCGTAATGGCCGAGCCCGGTATGCAGATCGATCCATATGAAACGGGAAACACCTGCCGCATGCCGGGACACCAGCCCGCGCATCTGCAAGGTGCTCCAGCAGGGGGCAGTGCCGCCATAGAACATGCCGTCCGGCACGCGGTATTGCCCACTGGTTGCGGCGTCCTGCAGGGCTTTCTCGCCGTGCGTGACCATATAGTGCTGCAACGCTGCCTGATCCGCCTGGCTGGGCGGCCACGTTGACGGCAGCAGCAACGGATCGACCTCGAGATAGGCCGGATTGGCCGACGCCGCCTCGGCAAAGTCGACGCTGTTGCGGTTGAGGTCGACGTTGTCTTCGTTCACACGCCGCAGGTGGGCAAACCCATACGGGTTGACGGCGTGCACCAGCAGCAGCGCCAGCCCGGACGTCGCCAGCCGCGCGAAGAGTTCGTCGTCGTGCAGCAGGCCGATCTGGCAACCGGAGCCGCAGAACCCTTCCACGCCATGCACACCAGAGGTGACGACCAGCAGCGAATCGGCCTGCGCCGGCCAGAACAGCGCCGTGTCGATAGAGAGCCGCTCGCCGGAGGGCCCAAGCGCATCCGGGTGGAGATGCCGTTCGACGCCCATCCCCTGGGCCTGGGCGGCCGTCAGGAACTTGGCGCGCGCTTCATCGTAGGTGTGCGCAAAGAAGGGTTCGACCGCCATGTCCCGACCTCTCCTCTCGATTGGCAACGGAATTGGAAACTGGAAACCGCTGCCAGTGTAGCCGAGCCCTTTGTCTGTACACGTGTGCAAGAAACGGCGGCGTTGGATGGATCAACCTGTGCTGCCTCACACCCATCCGCTAGCTCAGTGCCACCCAGAAGACATAGGTCAGCACCAGCCCGACCACGGACACAATCGTCTGCAATACCGACCACACTTGGATGGTTTGCTTGAGCGTGAGGCCAAAGTATTCGCGGATCATCCAGAAACCGGCATCGTTGACGTGGCAAAAGAACACTGACCCTGCACCAATCGCCAATGCCAGCAGCCCATTGTGCGTAGCACTTAGGCTTGCGGTGAGCGGGGCCACAATCCCGGCCGTCGTCGTGGTCGCCACCGTGGCCGAACCCGTGGCCTGACGCAGCGCCACCGCAATCAACCACGCCAACAGGATCAGCGGCAGATGCCCGACTTGCGCAATCTTGGCCACCGTATCACTGATGCCCGCCATCACCAGCGCCTGCTGAAGGCCGCCGCCTGCGCCAATGGTCAGCAGTAACGCAGCGATGGGCGGCAACCCCTTGCGCACGATGTCGCCTACCTGCGTGCGCGGCATGCCACGCGCCCAGCCGAGCACCACCATGGCAAACAGCACCGTCAACCCAAGCGCAATGATGGGCTCCCCCACAAAGTTCAGGGCTTGATAGCGCCAGTCATCGTGCGGCAGCCACAGTTGGGCGACGGTGCGCCCGAGCATGAACAGCACGGGCAGAAGCATCGTCAACAGCGAAATACCAAAACTTGGCAGCGTTTGCGCGTCCGGGCGCGCGGAGAGCGTATGCCCGATGTCTTCCGGCGCGGCCAAGACCAGCCGCTTTGATAGCCACATGCCGTACAGCGGGCCAGCCAGCACTGCGGCGGGAATCGCCACCAGCAACCCCAACCCGAACGTCAGGCCAAGATCCGCATGCAAGGCGCTGACGGCAATCAGCGGGCCCGGATGCGGCGGAATCAAGGCATGCAGCGTCGTCAAGCCTGCCAGCACAGGCATGGCGATGCGCAAAATGGGCTGCCCAGAGCGGCGCGCCATCGCGAAGATGATCGGCACCATCATCACCAGGCCCACCTCGAAGAACAGCGGCAGGCCAATGATCAGCGCCACCAGCACCATCAACCACGGCAAGGTGCGCGGCGTTGAACGCTTGAGGATCGTATCCACCAGCCGATCTGCTGCGCCAGAACCCGCAACCAGCGCACCCAGCATGGCACCCAGCGCAATGGTGATACCGATGTTGCCAAGCAAGTTGCCCACGCCCTTGGCAAAGGCAGCCGCGATGGTTTCGGGCGCCAGCCCTGCCGTGATACCCGCAACAAAGGTACCCACCAGAATCGCCAGAAACGGGGCAAGCTTGAGCCAACCAATGGCGACAATGATCAATGCAAGACCAAGCACGCATGACAAGATCAACTGGGTATCGTGCGGCCCCCAACTGGCCAGGATCGCTACCGGATGCACACAACCTCCTACTTCTACGCTGGATCAATCAAGCCCGATCCATCGACTATCCATCTCAAGGTTTGCTGAACGCGACTTGCTCGTTGTGCAGATCATCCATCTTCTCGCGCAGCCTGCGTTGCTTGTCGGCCAGATTGCGCTCCGCCTTGCGGATCTTCTTGGTCTTGCCGTCGCTACGGGCTTCGCGCAACTTATCTTCGGCTTCGCTCACTTCCAGTTGCGCCTTCTGGACGTCCCGCTCGGCTTCGCGCACCTTGCGCTCGGCGTGTTCGGCCTGACCTGCGTCGGTGCAGTTGGCTTTGGTGCTCGCCAGCGCATCTTGCAGGCCGGCAATCCGGAACGTGTTGCCGTATTGCTTGGCCATCTCGATCTGCGTTTCAATCGCGCGGATTTTGGTGGCGCAGTTCGTGGTGTCGGCAAACGCCGCAGACGTGCCCAGCAAGGCAAACGGCGTGAGGGCGACGAGGAGAGTCTTCTTCATAGGAGCGTCCTTATATTCAGTCCATCGATACGGCACGATACGACGATAGTTGGCCACAGCCCATCAGGTTCAACGGATTCTCAACAAGCCGTGACAAATAAAAAAGTCCCGAATGGGCCTTTTTTTTAGCTTGGGAGGGCCCTCTACGCGCAATTGCACGCTGCCCTCCAATGTCGGCAAGCCATACGCAAGCTGATCAATCGTTGCCGACCAATGTGACCATCGGGAACGTGAAGTACGACAATCCACTGCGCCGGGGTCAGTCATCGGTCCGCTTCGTGAGCCGATACCCTCGCCCGTAGACGTTTTTGATCGTCAGCACGGAGTCGCCTTCCATATGGAGCTTCCTGCGGATCTTGTAGATGTGCTGTTCAATGGAGTGCTTGGCGACCGTGGAACCTGTGCCCCATACCGCCAAGGCAATCTGCTCATACTGCAGAAAGGCGCCCATTGAAGAAAAGAGCAGCCACGCGGTTGCAAACTCGCGGCTGGTCAATTGCAGCGGTACCTTGTTCATCGTCACGCACTCGCTCGCGCGATCGAGCACGTACGGACCAATGACCAGTCGGTCGCCGCTCCTTGTTGGCACCTGAACGCCAGACCGGATCAGTACGCGCTGCACACGCACGTACAGCTCTTCGCGGTTGAGTGGCGCGAGGATGAAGTCATCAACGCCAGCCTCAACGGAGCGATACAGCGCATCACGTTCCGAAGGCTCTCCGAAGACAAGGATCGGCGTGGCATTGCCAGCGTTGAATTGTCGCCATGACAGCGCGAGGTGGCCATCCGCATGGAAATGCGGAGCATCAATCAGCAACAGGCTGCAACGCTTGAACTTCCGTGAGTGGCGAATGAGCGCCGTGACGTTTTCGAAATGCAAGCAATTGATATGCGAGCTGGCACCTGCCAGACATTCGGAAACCAGCGTGAATACCGGGGCGCTCGAGGTGACTACTGCGAATTCCATTTGAACTCCATCGGCGCGCAGCTCCCGTTCGGGGCAGCTACAACCCATGCCGACATGGACAATCTTGTCTTCAATATTCGTCCACAAAGACTTTTACGTCGCCGTTGCGCAAGAAATGCACGGACACATGGCCACCGTTGCTTCCCGCCAGATATGGCGGTGGCACGGCAACCAGGGTCTGAGGCGGGCGAAACGCGTCGTCCGACCAACTGACGGTGAGCGTGAAATCCCTCTGATACTCACGCGGCACGCGAAGGCAGCACAGCGATGTTTCGCTAGCCCCATGCCGTGCAACGCCAGCACCGGTCACCTCGTTGATCGAGAAATTGCGGATATCGTGGTCTGTATGGTTGAACGTGACGATGTCTGCCATCACAGTGCCGCTGTTGGTGACGCATCCTGAACTCATCAGACAGCAAGCCAGCCAACAGCCAACGATCACCCGCTCCACAGCCGAAGCCTTCCTCACCTCTGCTCTCCTTCAGGCCGTGTCGGCCGTGCGGCGTTGGCACGCATGGCATGCCAACGCACGCCTGCGTTTCAGGGATGGCCGGACCGCGCCCCGACAGCAGACGCACTCAGCACGGGCCGCTGCTGCGGCTGCGACTGGGCCGCTGCGGCTTTCTTCTCCTTCATGGCTTTGTCGATGATGTGCTGCTGATCCTGATCACGGAACGCCGAAGCGCTCATTGCGTAGATCAGCGAGCCAACTGCAACGAGAATGACTGCAAGATTTTTCATGTGGATCACCGCTGCGCGGCAAGTCAGAAGCGGACAATGAGGTCGGCCGCCACCATGGTCTGGGTGCGCGACAGTCCGCCATTGAAGGCGGGGCTGCTGGCTTGGTAGCGATTGATTTCGGGGCGGATCAGGACGGACTGGTTAAAGAAGTGCGTCCAGCCAATGGCCTCGCCCCAGTACCGGGCGGGCGTACCCGTACGTTGGCCCTGGCGGTCATCCATGTATTCCACACGGAACGACACGCTGTCTTTCGAGCTGACTTGCCAGTTCAGGTAGTCCACCACCGCGACTTCACTCGTGTTGTAGCGGCGCAGCGGGTCGAGGGTGGAGCTGTTCAGACAGCCGAACGGGGTGGATGGTCCATCGGAGCCAACTTGCCCGCTGCACACTGGCACGTTGTTCTCCTTCATGTACCAGACCTCGAGCTGGTTGTTCAGCGTCTGGCTGAAGCGGTGGCTCCAGGTTGCCACCCATTGGTTGATGTTGTTGTAGGCGTAGTTGGCCCCGTTGATGGTGTTTGCGCAGCCGTAGATGGAGTCGGCGTTGGAGCCGCTGATCCATTGGACGCACAGCAGCGGAGACAACTTCGAGCCGCTGGTGCCCGGGAACGTATCGTTGCCCGCCGTGAGGCCAAGCTGGACCGACCAGTTGTTGTTCAGCTTGACGGTATCGACCACCCCCACCTGTGTGTACGGGTCATAGGCGTACAGCAGGGAATGGCTGAACAGATAGTTGTCAGGCGCCAGTTGCGCTTCGATGTCGGGCAGCGAGATGAAACGGCCAACGCGGATGTTCATCCCCTGTGCGATACCGGGGATGTAGGTATCGACATAGGCCATCGGCATGTCAAAGCCGTACTTCTTGTTCTTCTCGAGCAGTTGGTCGCTCCAGAAGCCCTTCATGGTCGTGAAGCGGTAGTCCATGCCGTAGATCAGGTCAAACCGGTAGCCAAAGTCCACATGGTCGGTCTGGTAGGTATCCGGCAAGCGCGTGATCCGAATGTCTGCCTGGTGCAACTGGATGGAGTTGGGAATCTGGTCGTAGGCGGCGGGGGCGTTGGTAAAGCGGTTGCCTGGTTGTTTGTTGGACGTGCTGAGGTTGCCGCCAAGCTCAACCCAGCCCGCTGACCTGGGTGCGTGAGTCCTTCCAGAAGTCGGTGTTCTCGCTGAGCGCCTTCATCAGCGGGTAGACAGGGGCTTCGTTGTGATCGCCAATGGTGGGGGTCCCACCTATCTGATATTCCCCGTAGGGGAACGGCGGCGAATTCTGCGGTGCCGGAAGTTTGCGCAGCTCCGGGCTCGCACCGTCACCCGTGTAGGGCCACGGCGTATCCGCGATGGACTGCGATCCGTCCGTGTAGGCGTTCAAGAACGTCGATACGACGCCATCGCCTTTCTTACTCCCCTGAACCTGGGCATCGTCCGCAAAGACGCTCTGGCAAGCCAGCAGAAAAAGTATGCCCACCCCTCCGACTCTGAATCGGCTCATTTAGATTCCCTCAAATATCAATGTTATTAAAACCAAATTCTTTTATAAAGAATGACAAAAAACACGCAAACTCCGATGCCGAGGCACATCGACTCGACTCCGAAATTTAAAAACACAGCGGGTAAAGCACCCGTATAAATGCTGCCGCGCAGCATAAAAAACCTGTAAATCCATCACCAAGATGGCGTCGTTGAGCCAATCTCAATCACTTGATTGCACAAGCAAATTGATAGGTTCGCAAAAACACAACAAAACTCTCAGCAAATACTCAAAATTAAAATGATCGAATTTCACCAAAACGGCGCACGTTGCACACATACGGTGAGACTCAAGAACATAAGAGGTGCACGAGAAATTGGCATGCCTGCACGGATGGCGCTTTGCCGGCGATCGGTTGGTCTTCTGCCGGTGGGAAAAGGCGTCTGCACCCGCCGGCTTGCCGTACGGGCGCTCCAACATCTGGGGAAGGGGCAGAAAAAAAGAAGGCCCGAGCTATCGGCTCAGGCCTCGAGGTCCGCTGAGTTTTGGCGGAGGGAAAGACCAGCAAAAATGTCGCCAAGATTCACGAGTGAATTTCAGCAACATGTGCCAGCCAACTAATGATCAACACATTTTCAGCTTTTGCTTCGATCGATGAGAAATGTTGAAGATTCAATATCTCGAAAGACGCAGAAAAATTGGAGTCATTGCCGATTGCACGGCTTGATCATCAATTGAGCTTAAAAAAACAAAGCCCCGGGGTTAACTTAACCCCGGGGCCTCTAACCATATATTGCGTAAGGGTTCGCAATGCACGGCTAGGGAATAGCTTAGCTGAAGAAATTCATTTATAAAATAACACTGAATCTTGTTGAAGATTGCCCAAGGTAGTCGGCCCTGAACAATTCGTTCTACCCGCCACTCAGCCTTATCCCACTCTAGGCTCTCAGGAATTAGGAAGCGAAACCCGCTCTCTCAATGCAAAAAGGCGATGGGAATCTCTCGATTCTCATCGCCTCTTTTCATCGCAACCGACCCAACGAACACGTTGTGCGCAGAGTTGCTGAAATCTCAGTACATGTGGCCAAAAAATCTCAGGCTATGTGTCCGAAATCTCAACTCATGTGTCCGTGAGCCGGGGTATCCCATCACTCCCAGGACAGCGCACCACCGGTCTGGTACTCGATCACGCGCGTCTCGAAGAAGTTGCGTTCCTTCTTCAGGTCGATCATCTCGCTCATCCACGGGAACGGGTTTTCTTCGTTCGGGAACAGCGCGTCGAGGCCGATTTGCTGGCAGCGACGGTTGCAGATGAAGCGCAGGTAGCCCTTGAACATCGGTGCATTCAGGCCCAGCACGCCGCGCGGCATGGTGTCTTCTGCGTAGCGGTATTCCAGGTCGACGGCCTTCTTGAACAGCTCCGTGATCTCAGCCTTGAACTCGGCCGTCCACAGGTGCGGGTTCTCCAGCTTGATCTGGTTGATCAGGTCGATACCGAAATTGCAGTGCAGCGACTCGTCGCGCAGGATGTACTGGTACTGCTCGGCGGCACCGGTCATCTTGTTCTGACGGCCCATCGCCAGGATCTGCGTGAAGCCGACGTAGAAGAACAGGCCTTCCATGATGCAGGCGAAGACGATGAGCGACTTCAGCAGTTTCTGGTCGTTCTCGGGCGTGCCAGTCTTGAACGACGGATCGGTCAGCGTGTCGATGAACGGGATCAGGAACTCGTCCTTGTCGCGGATCGACTGCACCTCGTGGTACGCGTTGAAGATCTCGGCTTCGTTCAGGCCCAGCGATTCGACGATGTACTGGTAGGCGTGCGTGTGGATCGCCTCTTCAAACGCCTGGCGCAGCAGGTACTGGCGGCATTCCGGCGCGGTGATCTGGCGGTACGTGCCCAGCACGATGTTGTTGGCGGCCAGCGAGTCGGCCGTCACGAAGAAGCCCAGGTTGCGCTTGATGATGCGGCGCTCGTCTTCGGTCAGACCGTTCGGGTCCTTCCACGTGGCGATGTCGCGCGACATGTTGATTTCTTGCGGCATCCAGTGGTTCGCGCAGCCGGCCAGGTACTTTTCCCAGGCCCACTTGTACTTGAACGGCACCAGCTGGTTGACGTCGGTCGCGCCGTTGATCACGCGCTTGTCGGCGGCGTTCACGCGGCGGTTGCTCTGTGCGGCGGCAGCGTTCGGGTTGTTGCCCAGGATGCCCGTGCCGATGGCGGTGGCCGACGGGGGCAGCACGCCACCTTGGTCAGCCGTGGCGGTTTGCAGTTGCGGCTGCGGTTGATACGCGGGCTGCGGTGCAGCTTGCGGATGTGCGGCAGGTTTGACGTCGTCGTCCCAGCTCAGCATAGGTGTTTCTCCAGAATTCTTTGCTCGTCGCTCCCGCTGTCGGAAAACACGAGAGCGCGAGGTTGGTGTTGCTTAGTGTCGCTCAAACCACGTTGCCCCCGCTTGTGCGGGAGCAACCTCAGACACTGTTTAGACTGACTTTTAGACTTACTGGCAGGCTTCGCATTCCTCGAAACCGGGGTCGCCGGGGCGCATCGTGCACACGGCGCCTTCGGCTTCCGGCATGGCCTGGGCGGTGGCCGCAGCGGCATCCAGCGCGCTGGTCGGGGCAGCCGAAGCGCCACCCGATGCACCCGCAGCCGACACACCACCCACATCGCTACCCGACGACACGGCATTCAGCGTGCCGCGCGACACGGTCGACTTCTCGACGTGCGTGGCGCCGATCGTGCGCAGGTAGTACGTGGTCTTCAGGCCACGCAGCCACGCCAGCTTGTAGGTGTCGTCCAGCTTCTTGCCCGATGCGCCGGCCATGTAGATGTTCAGCGACTGCGCCTGGTCGATCCACTTCTGGCGACGCGATGCAGCCTCAACCAGCCAGGTCGGCTCGACTTCGAAGGCCGTTGCGTACAGGTCGCGCAGGTCTTGCGGGATGCGGTCGATGCGGGCCAGCGAGCCGTCGAAGTACTTCAGGTCGGCGACCATCACTTCGTCCCACAGGCCGCGTGCCTTCAGGTCGCGCACCAGGTAGTCGTTGACCACCGTGAACTCGCCCGACAGGTTCGACTTGACGTACAGGTTCTGGTACGTCGGCTCAATGCAAGCGGACACGCCGATGATGTTGGAGATCGTTGCCGTCGGGGCGATCGCCACGCAGTTCGAGTTGCGCATGCCGTGTTGCTTGATGCGGCCGCGCAGGCTGTCCCAGTCCATCGTCGACGACATATCCGTTTCCAGATAGCCGCCACGCTCTTCGGCCAGCAGCTTGAGCGAGTCTTGCGGCAGGATGCCACGATCCCACAGCGAGCCCTTGTAGCTGCTGTAGCGGCCACGCTCTTCGGCCAGTTCGGTCGACGCCCAGTAGGCGTAGTAGCAGACCGCTTCCATCGAGGTGTCGGCAAACTGCACCGCAGCGTCGCTGGCGTACGGCACACGCAGCACGTGCAGCGCGTCCTGGAAGCCCATGATGCCCATGCCGACCGGACGGTGGCGCAGGTTGGAATCACGTGCCTTCTTGACCGCGTAGTAGTTGATGTCGATCACGTTGTCGAGCATGCGCATGGCGGTGCGCACGGTCTTCTTCAGCTTCTCGTGATCCAGCACGACGCTGCCGTCGGCCTGCTTGACCAGGTGAGCCACCAGGTTGACCGAACCCAGGTTGCACACGGCGATTTCGCTGTCGTTGGTGTTCAGCGTGATTTCCGTGCACAGGTTGGAGCTGTGCACCACGCCCACGTGCTGCTGCGGGCTGCGGATGTTGCACGGATCCTTGAACGTGATCCACGGGTGGCCGGTTTCGAACAGCATGCCCAGCATCTTGCGCCACAGTTGCAGCGCCGGCATCTTCTTGAAGAGCTTGATCTCGCCACGCGCGACCTTGTCTTCGTAGCCCAGGTAGGCTTGCTCGAATGCCTTGCCGACCTTGTCGTGCAGGTCCGGGCAGGTGGACGGCGAGAACAGCGTCCACTCGCCACCTTCCATCACGCGCTTCATGAACAGGTCCGGAATCCAGTTGGCCGTGTTCATGTCGTGCGTGCGACGGCGGTCGTCGCCGGTGTTCTTGCGCAGCTCCAGGAATTCTTCGATATCCAGGTGCCACGTTTCCAGGTACGCGCAGACGGCGCCCTTGCGCTTGCCGCCCTGGTTCACGGCCACGGCCGTGTCGTTGACCACCTTCAGGAACGGCACCACGCCTTGCGACTTGCCGTTCGTGCCCTTGATGTGCGAGCCGAGTGCGCGCACGTTGGTCCAGTCGTTACCCAGGCCGCCGGCAAACTTGGAGAGCAGCGCGTTTTCCTTCAGCGCTTCGTAGATGCCGTCCAGGTCATCCGACACGGTGGTCAGGTAGCACGACGACAGCTGCGAGCGGCGCGTGCCCGAGTTGAACAGCGTCGGCGTGGACGACATGAAGTCGAACGACGACAGCAGCTGGTAGAACTCGATGGCGCGGGCTTCGCGGTCGATTTCGTTCAGCGCCAGACCCATCGCCACGCGCATGAAGAATGCCTGCGGCATCTCGATGCGGGTTTCGTTGATGTGCAGGAAGTAGCGGTCGTACAGCGTCTGCAGGCCGAGGTAGTTGAACTGGAAGTCGCGCGAGGCGTCCAGCGCTGCACCCAGGCGGGCCAGGTCGAACTGGGCCAGCTTCTCGTCGAGCAGCTCGGCGTTGATGCCGCGCTTGATGAACTGCGGGAAGTAGTCGACGTAACGCGTGCTCATTTCCGCTTGCGTGACTTCTTCACCGAGGATCTCGCGGCGAATCGTGTGCATCAGGATGCGCGCGGTGACCTGGCTGTACGCCGGGTCCTTTTCGATCAGGGTACGCGCGGCCAGGATGGCCGAGTCGTACACCTGCGTCATCGGCACGCCTTCATACAGGTTCTTGACCGTTTCCTTGAGGATCGGCTCCGGGTCCACCGCGTCGCCCAGGCCTTCGCAGGCCGAGACGATCACGTTGCGCAGGGCAGCCATGTCCAGCGGGCGGGTGATGCCGCCGTCGGTCACGTTCAGGCCGATGAAGGCCGGTTGCTGCTGCGTTTCACCGGCTTGCGCGCGCTCCTGGGCGCGGCGCTCGCGGTACAGCACATAGGCGCGGGCCACGTCGTGTTCGCCCGAGCGCATCAGGGCCAGTTCCACCTGGTCCTGCACGTCTTCGATATGGAACGTGCCGCCGTTCGGGCGGCTGCGCAGCAGGGCGCGCACCACGTTCTGCGTCTGTTGGTCGACCAGCTCGCGCACACGCGCGGAAGCAGCGCCCTGCCCGCCATTCACGGCGAGGAAGGCCTTGGTCATCGCCACGGCGATCTTGGACGGCTCGAAGCTCACCACGGCGCCGTTGCGGCGGATGATCTTGTAGTCGGCAAGGTTGACGCCGAGAGCCGTACCGGAGGCCACGGCCGTGCCGCCGGCGCTTTGCGCAAATTGGGAAGGATTGGCGGTGCCGGAGTGGATTTCGGATTGGGCCGTTTGCATAAGGACTCCTGTTGAACCGTTCGATTGGCGGCTCGCCTGGGGTGATGAACCCTTGGCAAACCCTTGCGCCGCGCAGAGAAAAAGAGACGGAAAAGGCCCTTGCCTTTCCTCGGCCCCCAAGCGCCGGCTTGACCCGCCGTACGCTCGCCCCCGCGCGGGCGCCGAAATAAGAATCCCGGAAATTCACCACTACATCTAGTGTGTCACCCCGGGATTGGCGCTAAGTATAGTGGGCCAATCGAATTTGCCTAGTCTTGACAGATGGGGTTTCGGGGGCTTTTTTGCAATCAAAATGCAGTGCCACAAACCCGCGGCCCCAGTCTGCACAAAGGGTCGTCGGGGCTTGCGTGCGGCGTCGCAATGGACACGTTTCCAGAATAATTCTTTCTATCAGTCACGCAAGTTCGATAGACGTCACCTCATCTGCGGTAGGGGTATGTGAGGCGCGCACTGCACTGGTGCGCAGGTGCACCAGCGTCGGCTTCGGACGATTCTTAGTGCGCTCAAGAAATCTGAATAGCGGCATCAGCATTCTTGCCGCGCCTGTCACCTGAGCGACAGGCCCCGTCCCTACTCTTCGGTCGCATTGCGGGGGAGCGCAATCACTGCGGCCCGGGTGCCGCGCACACAGACCGAGGAAAACCCACATGGCATCGAACCAACCTGCCCGCCGCCTGCTTACGGCCGCGCTGGGCGCAACCGTGGCCGCCACGCTGGCGGCGTGCGGCGGGGGCAGCGACAGCGCCGCGCCCGTCGCCAACCCCGGCGGCACGAACGTGCCCTCCACCAGCGCCAGCAAGAAGGTGCTGGTGGTGGGCGTGGACGGCGCCACCTATGCACAGGTGCAGAGCGCGCTGCTGCAGCGCAGCCTGCCGAACCTGGGCGCGCTGTCCGTACTGCCCGCTTCGACCGGCGGCACGCTGGGCACCACCACCGCACAACCGCCACTGGATACGCCGAGCTGGGCCACCGTGCTGTCAGGCACCTGGCAGAACCGCCACGGCGTCACCGACGACACCGTCACCACCCTGGCCACCCCGACCGTCTTCAGCTACGCGCGCACCGCCGCCAAGGCCGCTGGCACCACGCAGCGCCTGGGCGCGGCCGTCAGTTCGGCCGTGCTGCCAGCGCTGCTCAAGGCTGATCAACAGGCCGGTAACCTCGATACGCTGGTCGACTGCGCCCAGGTGGACAGCTGCGTCACGCAAAACAGCGCGCGCCTCGTGCAGTCGGGCTATGACGTCGTCTTTGCGCAGTACACTGCGCCCGCCGCTGCCGCACTCGCCTCGGGCCTGCAAAGCGATGCGTACGCCGCCGCCCTGAGCAGCGTCGACCAGGCGCTCGGCACGCTGCAGGCCGCCATCGCCCAACGCCGCACCGCCAACCCGAACGAGGACTGGCTCGTGGTCGTCACGACCAGCCACGGGCTGGATGCCACCGGCGCCACCACCTCGGCGCCCACGCTGGAAAACCGCACCGCCTTCATCGCGCTCAACAAGACCGTCAATCCGGCGCTGGGCAAGAACGGCACGGCGGCCCCCACGACCGAAGCTGCGCTGGCCGCCCTGCCGAGCGAGGCCGACATCGTGCCGACCGTGTTGGCACAACTGAACGCTGCCGTGCCGACTACGGCACACAAGCTCGACGGCGCTGCGCTCACGGCCAGCACGGTGGGCGTGCGCAACCTCCAGAGCACGGTGGGCGCCTACAACGCCTCGCTCGTGTTGAGCTGGCAAAACCCGACCACCGCCAGCGGCCCGATCACCGTGCTGCGCGACGGCACGCAAGTCGCCACGCTGCCCGCCACGGCCACGCAGTACACCGACAGCAACATCGCCACAACCAACGGCCTGTACCGCATCAACTACACGCTGGTGCGCAATAACGTGCCGGTGTCGATGCTCGCGCAGATCAACTACGTGGCGCCGATACCGCTGGCGACGACGCTGACCAACAGCTTGGTGACGTACTACAGCTTCGACCCGCTGCCGCCGACGGATCGCAAGAACAGTTCGACGCTGGGCCCATGGGTGGCCGGCACCGACGGCGGCTCGGCCGTGACCGACCCGTTTGGCGGCAAGGCACTGTCGGTCGATTCGCGCATCGATGCCTACAAGCTCACGCAGACTGGCGCCGACATCGCGCAAAGCCCGCAATTCACCATCGGCTTCTGGTTCAAGTCGGACTGCACGCAGGGCAACGGCACGGGTGAGCCGATCCTCTCCAACAAGAACTATTACTCCGGCGCCAACCCGGGCATTGCCATCGCCCTGTGGGGCGGCTGCGAGGTGCGCTTCAACCTGGGTAGCGGCGGCAAGCGCGACGACATCCAGGGCATGAAGTTCAGCGCCAACCAGTGGGCGTACCTGGCCCTGTCGGTGGACACGCAGGCCAAGCTGTTCAGCGCCTACATCCTCGACCCGGTGCTGGGCGTGCAGAAGACCGAGGACCGCGCCATCGCCAACACCGACGTCACCAAACTCAACGGCCTGGCCACCAAGGTCTGGGGCGTGAACGACGACGCCACGCACAACTACGTGCCCAACAACCCGGGCGCGCTCAAGGGCGTGATGGCCTTTGACGACCTGGCGATGTGGACGCGCCGCCTGACGCTGGACGAACTCAAGTCGATCAACGGCTCGCACCAGCCGCTGTCGTCGCTCAATCCTTGATGCCCCTGATCCCCCCACCCTCACCCCGAACGAGACCGCTCATGAAGCCCTTCATCAACCCTCTCGCGCGGCCGCACTGGCTGGCCGCCATGCTGCTGTGCGCCGCCACCTTGTCGCTGTCGGCCTGCGGCGGCGATTCGAACGATGGCACGCCGAGCACCGGCACCCCCGGCACGGCCCAGCCGGATCAACCCGGCCAACCGCCGGCCAACAAGCCGAACCTGCACTGCGCTCCGTAAGCCGCGCTGCCTCTCCATCGACTTGCGTTTGAGACCGACATGACTTCCAACACCAACAACGGCAACCGCCGCAACTTCCTCAAGATGGCCGGCACGGGGGCGATTTCCGCCGCCGCGCTGGCCGCCTTCCCGCCGTCGATCCGCCGTGCGCTGGCAATTCCCGCCAACAACGCCACCGGCACGATGCGCGATATCGAACACGTGGTGATCCTGATGCAGGAGAACCGCTCGTTCGACAACTACTTCGGCACGCTGCAGGGCGTGCGCGGCTTTGGTGACCGCTTCCCGATCCCGCTGGCCGGCGGCCTGAACGTCTGGCAGCAGACCTACGTGCCAAGCAGTGGCCCGAGCCGCGTGGTACTGCCGTACTACCTGGACAGCAGCGCCGGCAACGCGCAGCGCGTCTCTGGCACACCGCACAGCTACCCCGATGCGCAAAACGCGTGGGACCTCGGCCGCATGAGCAAGTGGCCGACCTACAAGCAGACGCAGTCGATGGGCTACTACAAGCAGGCCGAGCTGGACTTCCAGTTTGCGCTGGCCAACGCCTTCACGCTGTGCGATGCGTACCACTGCGGCTTCCACGGCGGCACCAACACCAACCGCCTGTTCCACTGGACGGGTACGAACGACCCGACGGGCGCAGCGGGCGGCCCCGTCATCGACAACAGCGGCGACCACCTGGATGCCGGCGTCACCTACAACTGGACGACCTACCCCGAGCGCCTGCAAACCGCCGGCGTATCGTGGAAGGTCTACCAGAACATGCCGGACAACTTCACCGACAACCCGCTCGCCGGCTTCAAGGCGTATCGTGACGCCAACGCCGCGCGCGGCAACGCCAAGGATGGCAGCCCGTTCCCGGCCTACACCCCGGCCGATGAGACGATCAGCCCGCTCATCAAGGGCGTGGGCAACACCATGCCCGACGGCGGTTTCCTGCAAGCGCTCAAGGACGACATCGCCGCCGGCCAGCTGCCGCAGGTGTCGTGGATCGTTGCGCCGGCCACCTACTCCGAGCACCCCGGCCCGTCGAGCCCCGTACAGGGCGCGTGGTACACGCAGGAAGTGCTCAACGCGCTCACCGCCAACCCGGCCGTGTGGAGCAAGACCGTGCTCTTCATCAACTTTGACGAGAACGACGGCTTCTTCGACCACGTGCCACCGCCCGCCGCTCCGGCGTATGACAACGGCGTGCTGGCCGGCAAATCGACGGTGAGCACCGCCGGCGAATACCACACCGACAAGAACCCGTACGGCCCGGGCCCGCGCGTGCCGATGTACATTGTCTCGCCGTGGAGCCGTGGCGGCTGGGTCAACTCACAGGCGTTCGACCACACTTCGGTGCTGCGCTTCCTGGAGCTGCGCTTCAACGTCAAGGAGCCGAACATCAGCGCGTACCGCCGCGCCGTGCTGGGCGACCTGACCAGCGCCTTCAACTTCGTCAACCCGAACAACGAAACGTTGCCGACGCTGCCCAGCCGCGACAAGGCCACCGCAGACAGCATCCGCGCAGCGCAGCAGGCCAAGGCCCAGGTGCCGGTGCCCTCGGTGGCCGCGCAGCAGTTGCCCGTGCAGGCCACCGGCACGCGCCCCTCGCGCGCCCTGCCATACGAGCTGCACGTCAGCGCCCGTGAAGACGCCACCAATCGCGCCCTGCGCCTGATCTTCAGCAACACCGGCACGGCCGCCGCCGTCTTCCACGTGTACGACCGCCTGCACCTGGACCGCGTGCCGCGCCGCTACGCCGTCGAACCCGGCAAGATGCTCGACGACGCATGGGATGTCTACACCGCGGACAAGGGCAAGTACGACCTGTGGGTGCTCGGCCCCAACGGCTTCCACCGCGCGTTCTCGGGCGATGTGAGCGCCGTCTCGGCAGCAGGTTCAAGCGCACCGGAAATCCGCGTGTGCTACGACCTGGCCAACGCCGAGGTCTACGTGACGATGATGAACACCGGCACTACCGGCTGCACCTTCACCGTCAAGCCCAACGCGTACCGCACCGACGGCCCGTGGACGTACGACATCCCGGCCGGCAAGCAGCTCGACCAGCACTGGCCGATCGCGCGCCAGGGCAACTGGTACGACTTTACGGTGACGGTGCCCCAGGGCGGCTTCACGCGGCGCTTTGCCGGCCGCATGGAAACCGGCAAGGACAGCGTGTCCGACCCGGCCATGGGCACCTAAGACAGTGAATTAAAAACTAGAAAAATCTGCAGGGAGGAGAACGCGGGCGGCCTTCGCAAGGGGGCCGCCCGTTTCTATTTCAGAGCGCGTGTTGATACGGAAACAGCGCTGCGTTGAAGCCGCCGAGCGCACGCAGATGTGCCCAGTCGAAGCACGGCCCCGGATCCGTCTTGCGGCCCGGCGCAATGTCCGAGTGCCCGGCAATCGCCGCAATCGGATACGCCGCGCAGATCGCCCGCACCAGCGACGCCGTGGTGGCGTACTGCTCGGGCGTAAAGGGCAGATCATCCGTGCCCTCGATCTCGATGCCGACGGAGAAATCGTTGCAGCGCGTACGGCCGAAAAAGTCCGACGCGCCGGCATGCCATGCGCGCGCACCACACGGCGCGAACTGCACACACTCACCCGTGCGGCGCACGAAGAAATGCGCCGACACGCGAACGCCGCGCAACTGGTCGAAGTACGGGTGCGCGTCGCAGTCGAGCGTGTTGGTGAAGAAGTCGAGCACGTCGTCCGTGCCGAAGTCGGTCGCGGACTGCGCAGGCGGCAGGCTGATGTTGTGCAGCACGATCAGGTCGATCGGCATGCCCTCGGGCCGCCCGTCGATATTGGGTGACGGGTGACGGCGCGTGCCACTCACCCAGCCATCGACGTCGACGTGCATGACATGCGATTCAGACATCGCCATTCAGGCCGCTGCCAACGGCTTCAATATCGCGCGGGTCACGGATGCCGAGCTGCTGCATGCGATAGCGCAACTGGCGGAATGACAGGCCGAGCAACTTGGCAGCCGCCGTGCGGTTGAAGCCGGTCTGATCCAACGCGGCCAGGATCACGCTGCGCTCGACCGACTCCAGATACGCCGGCAAGTCGATCGGCAGGGCGATGTTCGGCAGCGACGGTTCCGTTGCTGCGGAAGCAGGCACGGGCTCGGCGGGCTGTGCCATCGGCTGCGGCATGCCAATCGGGCTCGGCACGGGCGCCGGCATATAGACGGCATCGGGCCAGCCCGTCACGGGCGGCGGCGCCATCGTGTGGCCACCCTGCAGACCTTGCGCGGCGGCCTGTGCCTCACGCGTACGGTGGAACAGCGGCGAGCGCTCGATCTCGGCACCGAGTGCGCCCAGATCATCCACGTCGATCGATTCGCCTTCGGCAAACGCATACGCGCGCTCGAGCAGGTTCTCCAGCTCGCGCACGTTGCCCGGAAACGGATACGCACACAACTGCTGCAGCGCCGGACGCGTCAGGCGCTTGGGGCGCGGATCGCCGTAGCGGTTGGCAAGCTGCTCCAGCAACACGCCGGCCAGCACGGGCACGTCTTCACCGCGCTCGCGCAGCGTGGGCATGCGCAGCTCCAGCACGTTCAGGCGGTAGAACAAGTCTTCGCGGAAACGGCCGGCGGCAACCAGGCGCGCCAGGTTCTGGTGGCTCGCACACACCACGCGCACATCGACCGGGTCTTCACGACTCTCGCCGATCTTGCGCACACGGCGCTCCTGCAGCGCGCGCAGCAGTTTCACCTGCATGGTCAACGGCAGGTCAGCCACTTCATCCAGCATGAGGGTGCCGCCGTTGGCGGCCTGGAAGAAGCCCTGGCGGTCACTGTCTGCCCCGGTGAAGGCGCCTTTCACGTAGCCGAAGAATTCGGCTTCCATCAGGTTCTCGGGGATCGCCCCGCAGTTCACGGCCACGAACGGCCGCGACGCACGCGCCGACAGCGCATGGATGGCGCGTGCCGCACGCTCCTTGCCGCTGCCCGACTCCCCGCTGATGACCACCGGCGCCATGCTGCGCGCCAGCCGCATCAGCGAGCGACGCACCTCCTGCATGGCGGCAGAGTGCCCAGGCAGCAAGTCGTTGGTGCGCTCGGCCAAATCGGAGTTGCCCGGGTCCGGATCCCGTTGCTGGCGACCCAGCGCGTTGAGCACGAGGCTGCGCAACTGATCGAGCGAGAGCGGCTTGGCAATGTAGTCGAAGGCGCCAGCCTTGAGCGCTTCCACGGCGTTCTCGGCGCTGCCATACGCTGTGATGACGGCCACCGGCGTGCGGTCTGCCGTGGCCGAGAGCTGGCGCACGAGTTCGATGCCCAGGCCATCACCCAGGCGCATGTCGGTCAGCACCAGTGCAAAACGCTGGCGGGACAAGGCCTCGCGCGCTTCGGCCAATCCGCTGGCGAGCACCACGTCGTGCCCCATGCGGCGCAAGGAGATTTCCAACAGCTCGCGCAGGTCGGCTTCGTCATCAACGACGAGAATGGGTTCGCGAACGATGGCGACTTTGGACATGGATCAGCAGAGAAGCAGCCGGCGGTTCATTCCGCAACGGCCAAAGCGGGTTGATCAAACATCAGGGTGATGACGAAGGCGCGGCGCGGCAATGTGTCGCGCGCCTCCATGGTCAACGCTCCGGTGCGATCGAGCAAGGATTCCAGCGCGATGGCGCCGTACCGGATCTGTGCATCGTTGGCGCTGCACAACTCGCGCGCCATGTAGAGGCCCAGGCCTGTGCCTTGCGCGTCATTCGTGAAGAACGGCTCGAACAGGCTGCGCTGCTGCTCGGTGGGCACTTCGGGGCCGTCATTCCAGATCACGAGTTCAGCGTGCGTCTCATCCAGCGCATAGGCTGCCAGCAGGATCGAGCCCGGCACGCGGCGGCAATAGCGCAGCGCGTTGTCGAGCATGTTGCCGACCACCTGCTGCAGCTGCGCCGGGTCAAACATCACAGGCTTGTCCAGATCCACCGCCAAGCGCAGGAGATTGGGGTTGATCTCGGTCGCCTCACCTGCGCGACGCAAGGCTTCCGCACGCCAGCGCTCCACCACTTCAGGCAGCACTTGCGCGAGTTGCACACGCACACGCTCGCCGCGCGGCCGGCGCGACAGCATCAGCACGTCGGCGACCACCTGATCGAGCCGGCGCACGTTGTCACGGATGATGCGCAGCAGGCGCGTTTCCACGCCGGAGCCTGGGTGGGTACCTACCGAGCGCGCATGCTCACCCTCGCCCGGATCGTCCAGCAGTTCAGCGGCCTGACTGATCGCCGCCAGCGGATTGCGGATCTGGTGCGCGACACTCGCCACCAGCCGACCCATCGAGGCGAGCTTTTCCTGCTGCGCCTGCTCAGCCACGCGCTCCCAGCTTTCCACGTGGACCAGCACGGTGTCGTGCAGCTCGTGCCGCAGGAAAGCCTCGTCGTCGGCCGACCAACCTTGCGCTGCCGCGCCGGCCGACTGGTTGCGCAGGCGCAGCATCTCGCCAACCTCCCCCGGCAAGCCCAGGCCGATGGAGCTGACGAGGCTATCCATATAGACACTGCGCAGGTTGGCCAGGCTCGGCAGGATAAAGCGCAGGCGCAAGCGGGCATGCAGCGTGCGCCGACCGCCAGGAGCAACCGGCAGCAGATCAAGGATGCGCGGCGCATCATCATCGCCCGTGGCATCGCCGGCGCCAGAATGGCGGCTCTTGCGGCGCAGCCATTGGCGCAATGTCTCAAGCAGCGGACGCAGGTGCGGCACGTCCTTCAGGTCGAACAGCATCGCGCCGCTGTTCACGAAGGCGTTCTGCGGCACGCCCAGCAGCATGGCCGCCGCCGGGTTGGCTGCCACCACACGACCATCGGCGCGTACCAGCATCACGCCGTCCTGCATGTCATAGACCATCAGGCGGTTGACCAACTGCTGCAGGCGCAGCTCGCGCTCGCGCGCCATGGTCAGGCGTTCCTGCGCAATCTGCCGGTGCGACAGGCCGTACATCATCGACGCGGCCATCATGTAGACGAGGCCGTACAGCCCCGCCGAAGCCAATCCAGGCGCGATCACCCCATCGCCCAGCATCTGCAGGAACGGATCGGCCAGCACCACCATCGACGCCACCGCCGCCGTGAACAGCGCGAACAACAGACTGGTGAGCGCGCCTGCAGCCAGCACCGGCATCAGGAACACCATCGCCACACTGGCCGACAGACGCGACAGCGTAGCGTACGCCAAGCCAAGGAACAGCAGATCAAGCACGACGTCCAACCGTACCCTGAACTGGAACCGCGAACGCCACCATCCGGCTGCAGCCAGAATCAACAGGGCCACGGCCAAATACGGCAGCACCAGGCTGAGCAGCGCTTCGCTGTTGGGCAACCCCGCCGTTTCATTGTGCTCGCGCGGCACCATGACAAACAGCAGCAGCACCAGCGCCACGGCCGCACGGCTGAAGGCGAAATAGCGCAGCAGGCGCCACTGGAATTCAGGGGGATCGGGCTCCAGCCAGACCGAGCGCAATGCTCGCCACGCATTCAGGCGTGAGAGCAACGCACGGAAGCCAGACCGAGGGGAAACGTTGGGCGCCGCGTCCGCATTGACGGGCTTGGACGGCATCTCAGGCTGCGAGCGGGACACCTCAGGCATCACACGCCGCCCCGGTCGGCGTGTTCCGGGCAGCGATAGCGGCCGCCTGACAGCGCCACCATGCTGTTACGCGGGGCATGCACACCGCACACGGCGCACTGCTCGATCGGCTGGGAAGCCTCGCGTTCAGGCGCACGCTTCGTGCTCCCCTGCGCCGGCCCCTGCCCAGACGAGCGCGACGAACGCGACGGGCGCTCCCCCAGGCGGCTCAGCCACCACAAACCGGCGAGCAGCATCAGGATCAACAGGACAGGACGGGCCATGAAAGAGAGGGCGACTGCAAAAGAGAAGCTGGAGGAGCCAAGAACGCGCTACACGCGGTGCAGGATGACTTCGAGCACGAAGCGGCTGCCCACGTAGGCCAGCAACAGGATCGAGAATGCCGCCATCACCCAGCGCAGCGCCACGCGCCCGCGCCAGCCACGGAAACGACGGCCAACCAGGATGCCGCCGAACATCAGCCACGACAGCACGGCGAACACGTTCTTGTGATCGAACTGAAAGGCGCGGTGGAACAGTTGCTCGGAGAACAGCGCGCCGGAAACGATGGTCAGCGTGAGCAGCACAAAGCCCGCGCCGATCAGGCGGAACAGCAGCTTTTCCAGCGTCAGCAGCGGCGGCAGCAGATCCAGCCAGCGGCTGAACCAGCTCGCCTCTGCAGGGCGGTTGATGGTGTGCAGGCGGCGCTCGGCGGCCAGCATCAGGATCGCGTGGAACGCCGCCAGCGTGAACAGCCCGTAGGCGACATTGGCGATGGCAAAGTGCAGCTTGAACAGCGGGCTGGCCGCATAGCCGAGGATCTGCGTGCCGGGAAAGGCCAGCGGCAGCAGACTGCCGACCAGCGCCACGGGAATCACCAGCACGCCCAGACCCGCCAGCGAGAAGAACAGGCTCTCGATCCAGAAGATGCCCACGCCCAGCCACAGCATGGCCGACAGCGCATAGGCAAAACCGAACACCATTGCACTGGCTGGGAAGATGGTCTCGTGCAGCAGGAGGCCATGCGCGGTTAGCGCCGCCAGCAAGGCCCAGCGCCACCAGGTGGGGGCAGCGTCTGCGGTGGGAGGCGGAGGCACAAGCACCGCGGCGCTCGGTGATTGTCCGCCAGCCGCCATGGCGCCAGCAGCGGCGCGGGCGCCAAGCCCGCCCCGCCGTTCGCCATGCCGTGCCCACGCTACCGAAGCGAGGGCGCCGTAGAGAAGCGCCGTCAGCGCATACAGTACAATTGCCATTTGCACAGTTTACCGCAGCGCACCCCGGTTTTGGCTGGGGCCCGCCCCCGCCGAAAGCCTCGTCGGGCAGCCACGCGAGATAGACGCATTACGCACATTCCGAGCCGGTGCAAGCCAAGCGCGCGCCGGTCTCATCCTCACCCTGTCCCCAATTCCGGATCCCTCACACTGTCATGCTGGATAACCTGACCCAACGGCTCGCGCGCGTGGTCAAGACCATGCGCGGCGAAGCGCGCCTGACCGAAGCCAATACCGCCGAGATGCTGCGCGAAGTCCGCCTGGCACTGCTCGAGGCCGACGTGGCGCTGCCGGTCGTGCGCGAGTTCATTGCCCGCGTCAAGGAAAAGGCGCTCGGCGAAGACGTCATCACCAGCCTCTCGCCGGGCCAGGCGCTGGTCGGCATCGTGCAGCGCGAGCTGACGGCCATCATTGGCGGCCAGGAAGCACTCGACGGCGCCGGCACCACCATCATGGGTGGGCGCGCCGCCGAGCTGAACCTCAACGTCACGCCGCCCGCGATCATCCTGATGGCCGGTCTGCAGGGTGCGGGTAAGACCACCACCGTCGGCAAGCTGGCCAAGTGGCTCAAAGAGAACAAGAAGAAGAAAGTGCTGACGGTGTCGTGCGACGTGTATCGCCCCGCCGCCATCGCGCAGTTGAAGACCGTGTCCGAACAGGTCGGCGCCGATTTCTTCCCCTCGCAGCCCGACCAGAAGCCGGTGGACATTGCCGCTGCCGCACTGGACTGGGCCAAGAAGCACTACCACGACGTGCTGATCGTCGATACGGCCGGCCGCCTCGGCATCGACGAAGCGATGATGCAAGAGATCGCCGCGCTCCACGCCAAGCTCAAGCCGGCCGAAACGCTGTTCGTGGTCGACGCGATGCTCGGCCAGGACGCGGTCAACACCGCCAAGGCTTTCAACGACACCCTGCCGCTGACCGGCGTAGTGCTGACCAAGCTCGACGGTGATGCGCGCGGTGGCGCGGCGCTGTCGGTGCGTCACATCACGGGCAAGCCGATCAAGTTCGTGGGTGTGGCCGAAAAGCTCGACGGGCTGGAGCCGTTCTATCCCGACCGCATGGCCCAGCGCATCCTGGGCATGGGCGACATCCTCGCGCTGGTGGAAGAAGCCCAGCGCGGTGTCGACATGGAAGAGGCGCAGAAGCTTGCCGCCAAGATCAAGAAGACCGGCGGCTTCGACCTCGAAGACTTCAAGGCCCAGATCGGCCAGATGAAGAAGATGGGCGGCCTGGGCAGCCTGATGGACAAGCTGCCCGCGCAGTTTGCACAGCAGGCCCAGGGCGCCAACATGGACCAGGCCGAAAAGCAGGTCCGCCGCATGGAAGGCATCATCAACGCCATGACGCCGGCCGAGCGCGCCAAGCCCGAACTCATCAAGGCCAGCCGTAAGCGCCGCATTGCAGCCGGTGCCGGCGTACAAGTGCAGGAAGTCAACCGCCTGCTCAACCAGTTCGACCAGATGCAAGGCATGATGAAGAAGCTCAAGGGCGGCGGCATGATGAAGATGATGCGCGCCATGGGCGGCATGAAAGGTGGCATGAAAGGGCTACTCGGCCGGTAAGCCGACCACCCTGCCCCGATCCGATCGACTTAATTTGTTTCACTGACTGACACGATGCTGAGCGCAGAACAGGCCCGCGAACTCTGGGCCAACTCCGAAGAAATCGTCAGCGAAGACGCCGTGCGCGGCTCGCTGGACCGCATGGCCACCGAGATCACCGAGAAGATCGGCGATACCTTCCCGATGGTGTTGTCCGTGATGGGCGGTGCGGCCGTCTTCACCGGGATGCTGTTGCCCAAGCTGGCGTTCCCGCTGGAGTTCGACTACATCCACCTGTCGCGCTACAACAACCAGACCGTCGGCAGCAAAGAGATGCAGTGGCGCGTGGCGCCGCGCGAGTCGGTCAAGGGCCGCACGGTGCTGGTGCTCGACGACATCCTCGACGAAGGCGAAACGATGGCCGCCATCCGCTCGCGCATCATCGACATGGGTGCCTCGGAGTTCTACTCCGCGGTGCTGTGCGAGAAGACGCTCGCGAAGGACAAGCCGCTGTATCCGGATTTCTGTGGCTTCAACGTGCCGGATCGCTACGTGTTCGGCTGCGGCATGGACGCCAAGGGCTACTGGCGCAACCTGCCGACCATCCGCGCGCTGAAGAACACCTGACGCGGCGCAGGAACCAACAACAAGAAGGGCGACTCGACGGTCGCCCTTTTTTGTTCCCCTGGGAATTCACCCCACTCACGCGCCGCGACGATAAGGCCGCTCGCGAAGCCACTTGGTGGCGATCCACTTCTCACCGCGCTCGACCGGCAGGCCGGCGTGCAGCGTGTCCTCGTCCAACGTGCCATCGGGGCGCTTGTAGACGAAGAAGACCGCATTGCCCTTGACCGGCGCCACCTCCAGGCCCAGCTTCGGAAAGCCCGTCGCACCGCCCGCCTGCACGCTGTTCAGGTAGATGACGAGCGTTGCCACGCGCTGGCCGCCCACTTCGAGCTGACGCGCCTCGCCGCTGCGGCCTGGGTTGAAGAAATCGAAGTGCGGCTGGTATTCGCCGCCGGGCTGGTAGTGCAGCACCTGAAAACCTTCGCCGTGCTCGACCGGCACGCCGGTGGCCTGGGCGATGCGCGCCTCGATCTTGGCGATGAGCGCATGCTCGCCCACCTGGAACATCGCGCCCTCGCTGGTGCGCGCAGAAATCAGGTTCTCCTCGCCCGTTTCCGGGTTCACCACGGGCGAACGCTTCAGGCGGTGCTGCCCCAGTGCGATGAGCTGATCGCACTCCTCATCCGACAGGAAGTGCTGGAACAGCACGATGCGCGGTGTCTCCAGCGCGAACAGGATGGGGATGTCGCCATCAGCGGTGCGCACGGCGTTGCTGTTCTCGACGGCCCCGTCGGCAGCTTGCGCAGATTGGGCAGCGGGCGCCGGTACGGGTGCCACGGCGGGCGCGGGCGGGCGTTTGGCAAGCGCCTCGTCCACCACGCGGCGCGCGAAAGCGCGGTCGTAGCCGGACTGCACCATCGAGGCGACCAGCGGATCAGCCTCGAAGCCTTCTGCCACGTGACGCTGCAGCCAGTCGTGCAGCGCGTCGGACATGGTTGCGTACGGTTGGGTGGTAGACATGCGGAGTGACGTGGATGCGGCGAACGAAAAAGATGGCCTTATTGTAGGCCGACCACCATGCAACAGCCGGTCAGGACCCGCCCGCCGAACCTGCTGCAATCCGCAACGGTGAGAACGGATTGCGCGCCGGCACATCCGGCAGCGCCTTGGCACGTGGCGGCGGCGCCTCGGTCGGCACAGGTGCCGATACGGTCAGCGCACTCGACTCCTGGTACTGCCAGCGCTTCCACGCCGCCAGCACCGCATTCGGATACTGCGGCTGGCCTCGACTGCCGTTGTAGCGGCCCAGTGCCAGATAAAGATTGCCGCCTTCGATATCGAGGTAATGACGCAGGATCGTGCAGCCGTAGCGCAGGTTGCTCTGCAGGTGGAAGAGCTTGCGGGCGTCATTGTCACCAATGCTGCGCGTCCAGAACGGCATCACCTGCATCAGGCCCATCGCGCCCGCGCTGCTCATGGCGTACTTGCGGAAACCGGACTCCACCTGGATCAGCCCCAGCACCAGCGCCGGGTCCAGCCCTGCACGCTTGGCCTCGTAGTACGCCGTCTCGATCAACTCAACGCGTACCGACGCCTGCGGGATCTTGCCCGACATGCGCACCGACATCTCGGCCAGCCAGCGCAGATAGCCGAGTTGCTCATCGTTGTTGGCGAACACCGGGCGCAGCGGACGGCTGTCGGCCACGGCGGCAGACAGCGCGCTGCGCACCGAATCCGCCAGGTATTCCTCTTTCTGGGCGCCCGCCCACGCCGCCTGCGTGCCCGCGAGCAACGCCCCTGCGCACAGCACAGCGGCGATCGAGCGGGCAGACAGGTAGCGGCGCATGCGGGTCAGCTCCATTACTGCGCGAGACGCGCCTTCAGCGTGGCCAGCACATCGGCCGGTGCCACGGCGGTGGCAGCTTCGTCGCGGCGGCCCTGGAATTCCAGCTTGCCTTCCTTCAGGCCGCGGTCGCCCACCACCACGCGGAACGGCACGCCGATCAGTTCCCAGTCGGCGAACATCGCGCCTGGGCGCTCGCCGCGGTCATCCAGCATCACGTCGATACCGGCAGCGACCAGCTCGGCGTGCAGGCGATCGGCTTCTTCGCGCACGGCGTCGGAGCGGTCATAGCCCACCGGGCAGATCACCACCTGGAACGGCGCGATCGACGCCGGCCAGATGATCCCGCGTGCATCGTAGTTCTGCTCGATGGCCGCACCCAGAATCCGCGTGATGCCGATGCCGTAGCAACCCATCACCATCGGCTGGGTCTTGCCGTTTTCGTCGAGGAACGTGGCGTTCATCGCTTCAGAGTAGCGCGTGCCCAGCATGAAGACGTGGCCGACTTCGATGCCGCGGCAGATCGCCAGCGTACCCTTGCCGTCCGGCGAGGCGTCGCCTTCCACCACGTTGCGCAGGTCATGGACTTCAGGCTCGGGCAAGTCACGGCCCCAGTTGGCGCCGGTGAAGTGGTAGTCCTCTTCGTTGGCGCCGATGACGAAATCGCTCATGGCCGCCGCCGTGCGGTCAGCCACGACCTTGACCGGCAGCTTCATGCCGATCGGGCCCAGGTAGCCGGGGCGCGTGCCGAACGCACGCAGGATTTCGCCTTCGGTGGCGAAGCGGAAATCAGCCAGCCCAGGCACCTTCGATGCCTTGACCTCGTTGAGTTCATGATCGCCACGCAGCAGCAGCAACCAGATCTGGGGCTCGCCGCCCTCGACTTCCGTCGCCAGCACGATGGACTTGATCGTGCGCTGCAGCGGAATGCCCAGTTGCTCAGCCACGGCCTCGCACTTGGCACGGCCCGGCGTGTGCGTCTTGGTGAGCGCCTCGGCTGCCGCACCACGCGGCGCAGCCGGTGCCAGGGCTTCAGCGGCCTCGATGTTGGCGGCGTAATCCGAATTCGGGCAGTAGACGATGGCGTCTTCGCCCGTATCGGCAATCACGTGGAATTCATGCGAGCCCGACCCGCCGATGGCACCGTTGTCGGCCGCCACCGCGCGGAACTGCAGGCCGAAGCGCTGGAAGATGCGCGTGTAGGCGTCGTACATCTTCTGGTACGAGACCTTCAGGGCTTCCGCATCGCGGTCGAAGGAGTACGCGTCCTTCATGGTGAATTCGCGGCCGCGCATGATGCCGAAGCGCGGACGGCGCTCGTCGCGGAACTTGGTCTGGATCTGGTAGAAGTTGATCGGCAGCTGCTTGTACGAGCGGATTTCGGTGCGGGCGATGTCGGTCACCACCTCTTCCGAGGTCGGCTGCACGACGAAGTCGCGCGCGTGGCGATCCTTGAAGCGCAGCAGTTCGTCACCCATCTTGTCCCAGCGACCGGTCTCCTGCCACAGCTCACCCGGCTGGACCACTGGCATCAGCACTTCCACCGCGCCGGCGGCGTTCATTTCCTCGCGGACGATCTGCTCGACCTTGCGGATCACGCGCAGACCCACGGGCATGTACGTATAGAGGCCCGCGCCGAGCTTCTTGATCATGCCGGCACGCATCATCAACTTGTGCGACACGATCTCCGCGTCGGCGGGCGCTTCCTTGAGCGTGGAAATGAAGAACTGGGACGCTTTCATGCGACTGACAATAAGGGATGGCGCGGCCATGCAAAGCCGCGAGGACAAGGGCAAAAGCCACCGGAATCAAGGGATACGGCGAGACGCCAGGCGCACATCTGAGCGCGAGGCGCTCCTCCCCCAGGAGGCGCGAGTGAGCGGCAACATTGCGGCATCCGGCCATCAGGACACAGAAGGACGATGCACCGCTCTATAATCGGCGTAATTCTAAAGTATTCGAGGTGCAGTCATGCTCGATCGTGAAGGCTTCCGCCCGAACGTCGGCATCATCCTCATCAACGCAAGAAACGAGGTGTTCTGGGGCAAGCGCATTGGCGAGCACTCCTGGCAGTTTCCACAAGGCGGCATCAAGTACGGTGAGACACCCGAACAAGCGATGTTCCGCGAACTGCACGAAGAAGTCGGCCTGTTGCCAGAACACGTCCGGATCGTCGGTCGCACGCGCGACTGGCTGCGGTATGAGGTGCCGGACAAGTTCATCCGCCGCGAGATTCGCGGCCACTACCGGGGCCAGAAACAGATCTGGTTCCTGCTGCGCATGGTCGGTCGCGACTGCGATATCCAGCTGCGCGCCACCGAGCATCCGGAGTTCGATGCCTGGCGGTGGAGCCAGTACTGGGTGCCGCTGGAAGCCGTGATCGAGTTCAAGCGCGAGGTGTATCAGCTGGCGCTGTCGGAGCTTTCCCGCTTCGTGCAGCGGCAGACTCGTGCGCCGCTGTCTCCGTATGGACGCGGCGGGCAGCACCGCGACCACCGGGCAGACAATCGCAGCAGTAACGAAGGCCGCGACAACCGCCCCGGCGGCCAGAACGCGCGCGGCCCACGCCCTCAAGCGGTGATGACGGTCACCACCACGACGGTCATCGTCGAGACGGTGACGACGTCGGAACCAGCCTCATCCTCCAACCCTGACGACACACGTCCCAAGGACAACTCGTGAATGTGAAGACGACGACACGTGGAGCGCGCCGCGCTCTCGTGCCGCTCGCGCTGGCGACTGCGCTGGCGCTGACGGCATGCGGCCACGCCCCCACCGGCAACATCGAAGACAAGCTGTTGATGGACCCGTTCAACGACAAGCCCTTCAAGGAAGATGCCGTCACCTTCCCGGCCCCGCCGGTCGATCGTGATGCCGTGCCGTTCGATGTGGGTGGCCGCAATGATTCGCCGCTGCGCTTTGCCATCGATCCGAAGTCGGTGTCGATTGGCACGGACAACGTGGTGCGCTACACCGTGCTGATCACCAGCAAGACCGGCGCGCGCAACGTCAACTACGAAGGCCTGCGCTGCGACACCGCCGAGCGCCGCATCTACGCCACGCTGCGCAACGACACCAACCAGTGGATCGGCAACCGCGCCGTCGACATGAACGAAACCGCGAATGCGGAATCCGCCAGCATGAACGCGTACAAGCCTGCCACCGACTGGCAGCGCGTGGGCAACGGCGGCCCGACGGACTACGCCTCGGCGCTGATGCGCACGTACTTCTGTGACGTACGGTCGGTAGCCGGGGACGGAAAACCCGCGACGCTGGTGCGCCGGCTGAAGGATTCGGGAAGAGGGTTCACCGGGCCGTAAGAGATAACGGCTTGATCTGAGGGGATGACCGTTGGGTTCATCCCCTTATTTTTTGCTGTTGCTCGTTGAGCCCTGGTAGCTCACATCGGCGATCAGAGCAGTACTAGGTTGTCCCGGTGCACCAGCTCAGCAGCGCTGACGTAGCCCAGCACCGCCTCGATCTCCGACGATGCCTTGCGCGCAATCAGCCGCGCCTCGGCCGACGAGTAGTTCGTCAGCCCCCGCGCCACCTCGCGTCCGGCGGCATCCACGCAGGAGATCACCTCCCCGCGCGCGAACTCGCCCTGCACTTCGGTCACGCCGATCGGCAGCAACGACTTGCCGCCCGCGGTGAGCTTGTCCACCGCACCGGCGTCCAGCACCACGCGACCACGCAATTGCAGATGGTCGATCATCCACTGTTTGCGAGCCGCCATGCGCCCGGTCTGCGCGCGCAGTTGCGTGCCAATGGCCTCGCCATTCGCCAGCCGCGCGAGCACGTCGGCCTCACGCCCCGAAGCGATGATGGTGTGCGCCCCCGATTTGGCCGCACGCTTGGCCGCCAGGATCTTGGTCAGCATGCCGCCCTTGCCGATGCTGGAACCTGCCCCACCGGCCATCTGTTCCAGATCGGGCATGCCGGCTTGTGCCTCATCGACGAAGCGCGCATCCGGGTCCTTGCGCGGGTCAGCGGTGTACAGGCCGCGCTGGTCCGTCAGGATGATCAGCGCATCGCCTTCGATCAGGTTGGTGACGAGCGCACCCAGCGTGTCGTTGTCGCCGAACTTGATTTCGTCGGTGACGACCGTGTCGTTCTCGTTGATGATCGGCACCACGCCCAGGCTCAACAGCGTGAGCAGCGTGGAACGCGCATTAAGGTAGCGCTCGCGGTCCGCCAAGTCGCCATGCGTGAGCAGCACCTGCGCCGTGCGGATGCCGTGCCGCGCGAACTCGGATTCATACACCTGCGCCAGCCCCATCTGTCCGACGGCAGCGGCGGCCTGCAGCTCATGGATTTCCTTCGGGCGCTTGGTCCAGCCCAAACGCTGCATGCCCTCGGCGATGGCGCCGGAGCTCACCAGCACTACCTCCTTGCCGGCCGCACGCAGCGCCGCGATCTGCGCGGCCCAGCGGGCGATGGCCGCCTGGTCCAGACCGCGACCATCGTTGGTAACCAGGCTGGAACCAACCTTGACGACAAGGCGGCGCGCATCGGCAATCAGCGAACGCAGGGCCATGGTGGGCGTGTCTCCGAAGGATGTTGGTGTTGTGTGTTTTATGCGTTGGCGCTGCCGTCGCCGCTGTCGTGACTGACGTTGTGCAGCGACGGGTCCAGCCGTTGGTCAGGTGCAGCCGCTGCGGCGTCCTCTTCGGCACGCAGCTCGTCGAGGTACTCCTGAATGGCGTGGACCAGCGCCTGCGTGCCGTCGTGCGTCAGCGCAGAAATGCGGTGCACCGGGCCCTTCCACTTGAAGCGCTTGACGAAGTCCTTCACGCGGGCTTCGCGTTCGTCCTCGGGCACCATGTCGAGCTTGTTGAGCACCAGCCAGCGCGGCTTGTCGAACAACTCGGCATCGTACTTCTTCAACTCGCCGACGATGGCCTTGGCTTCAGCTACCGGGTCGACTGCCTCGTCGAACGGGGCAAGGTCCACCACGTGCAGCAGCACGCGCGTGCGTTGCAGGTGTCGCAGGAACTGGTGACCCAGGCCCGCACCTTCGGCAGCGCCTTCGATCAGGCCAGGAATGTCGGCCACCACGAACGACTTCGATGGGCCCGTGCGCACCACACCCAGGTTCGGGTGCAGCGTCGTGAACGGGTAGTCGGCAATCTTGGGGCGCGCGTTGGAGATGGCCGTGATCAGCGTCGACTTGCCGGCATTGGGCATGCCGAGCAGGCCCACATCGGCCAGCACCTTCAGCTCCAGGCGCAGGTTGCGGCGCTCGCCGGCCTTGCCGTCGGTCTTCTGGCGCGGCGCGCGGTTGGTACTCGACTTGAAGTGGATGTTGCCCCAGCCGCCCTCGCCGCCCTGCGCCAGGCACAGGCGCTGGCCATCGAGCGTCAGGTCAGCGATCAGCTCTTCCGTGTCGGCGTCATAGATGGCGGTACCGACCGGCATGCGCAGGGTGATGTCTTCACCGGCAGCGCCATAGCAATCCGCACCGCGGCCGTTTTCGCCGTTGCGCGCGAGGTGCTTCTTGGCAAAGCGGTAGTCGATCAGCGTGTTGATGTTGCGATCAGCGACCGCCCACACGCTGCCGCCACGCCCGCCGTCGCCGCCGTCCGGGCCGCCGAACGGGACGAATTTCTCGCGGCGCATCGAGGCGCTACCGTTGCCGCCATCACCAGCGATCACTTCAATCCGGGCTTCGTCGATGAACTTCATGGAGGTCTCCGCCCGTGCGACGTGCGCACGGCAGGTAAAAAAGAATCGGCGTCACAAGCGCCATCGCTAACAAAACGCGGCTGGAATAACACGCCAGGGACCAGCGTAGCGCCCAGGATCAGGCGTCGCGTTTTGTTAGCGGCCAGAAACGAAAAAGCCCCGCACGGGTGCGGGGCCTTTGCACTACAAGGCTGAATCAGGCCGCCGGAACAACGTCGACGAACTGCTTCTTGCCTTCGCCGCGGTTGGCGAACTTCACGTGGCCATCGACCAGCGCGAAGAGGGTGTGGTCCTTGCCCATGCCGACGTTCACACCAGCGTGGGTGCGGGTGCCGCGTTGGCGAATGATGATGCCGCCAGCATTGATTGCTTGGCCGCCATACACCTTAACGCCCAGGCGCTTCGACTCGGAATCGCGGCCGTTCCGTGTGGAACCGCCGCCTTTTTTCTGTGCCATGACTGAACTCCTATCCGGTTACGTAGACGATGCAGCCTTAGGCCACGATCGAGTCGATACGCAACTCGGTGTAATTTTGACGATGCCCTTGGCGCTTTTGATAGTGCTTACGACGGCGCATCTTGAAGATGTGCACTTTGTCGTGACGACCGTGGGAGATGACGGTGGCTTTGACGGCAGCACCGCTCACCAGAGGCGCACCAACCTTGAGTTGGTCGCCAGCGCCCACTGCGAGCACCTGGTCAAGCGTGATTTCTGCGCCAACGTCCGCCGGTATCTGTTCTACTTTAAGTTTTTCGCCAGCAGCAACCTTGTATTGCTTACCGCCGGTTTTTACGACCGCGTACATTGTCGGACCTCGATAAAAGAACGTTAATTCTTGAACTAAACGTGACTCTTGCGCCGCTTGCAACCCGCCTGCGCGGAAAGCGGACACAGAGAACTCGCAACTATACAAGAAAAACCCAAGCAAATCAAAGACTAATCGCGTGTTGCCCGCGCAACGGCCTGCCACGCCGCTTGGCTGTGGCCGCACTGCCGGGGCAAGTCACCTGCTTGCTCTATAATCTCGCGGTTTTTGCGCTGCATCGAACGCGCGCAAGCCAATCATCCGTCACACCGCCTTCCGCCGGAATTCGCCTTGACCCAGACCTCCGCCTCCGTCCTGCTCGCCCCTGTCGCTGAAGACATGCGCGCCGTCGATGCCGTGATCCGCCGCCGCCTGGGCTCCGAGGTGGTGCTGATCAACCAGATTGGCGAGTACATCATCAGCGCCGGCGGCAAGCGCCTGCGCCCGGTGATCCTGCTGCTGGTGGCCAATGCGCTGGGTTACAAGGGCGAGCATCACCACGAGTTAGCCGCGGTGGTCGAGTTCATCCACACCGCCACGCTGCTGCACGACGACGTGGTCGACGAATCCGACCTGCGCCGCGGCCGCAAGACCGCCAACGCCGTGTTCGGCAACGCGGCCAGCGTGCTGGTGGGCGACTTCCTGTACTCGCGCGCCTTCCAGATGATGGTGCAGGCCAACAGCATGCGCATCATGCAGATCCTGGCCGACGCGACCAACATCATTTCCGAAGGCGAGGTCCTGCAGTTGCTGAACATGCACGACCCCGACGTGACGGAAGACCGCTACCTGCAGGTGATCCGCTACAAGACCGCCAAGCTGTTCGAGGCCGCCGCGCAGATCGGCGCAGTGCTCTCAGGCGCGGATGCCGCCACCGAAGAGGCCGCCGCTGAATACGGCCGCCGCATCGGCACCGCCTTCCAGATCGTCGATGACCTGCTCGACTACACCGCCACCGCCGACCAGATGGGCAAGAACGCCGGAGATGATTTGCGCGAAGGCAAGCCGACGCTGCCGCTCATCTATCTGCTACGCAACGGCACGGAAGAGCAACGCGCCCTGGCGCGTCAGGCGATCGAGCAAGGCGGCACCGAGCATTTCGACGCAATCTTCGCCGCTATCCAGGCTTCCGGCGCGCTGGAATACACGCGCCAAGCCGCTGAACGCGAAGCCGCAGCTGCAGAAACCGCAGCAAATGCATTACCCCCTTCCCTTTTCCGCCAGACGCTGATAGACTTGTGTGCTTTCTCGCTGCAACGTCAGTCCTGACCAGTACGAGAACTACGAAGAAGCATCGGGGTGTAGCTTAGCCTGGTAGAGCGCTACGTTCGGGACGTAGAGGCCGGAGGTTCGAATCCTCTCACCCCGACCAGAAATTCCCTTGTCGATCAAGGACATCAAGCCCAGCAACTGCTGGGCTTTTTTGTTTCTGGACGTCCGCCTGCGGCAACGGCTCGCGCAGCCGCCCGCATTGGCGCGACAAACCCCTCTGCTATAGTGGGCGCCTTGCTTTTCTTCCGCTCCCACCTTGGACTCTTGGCCGCTCTGGGCACAAATCGGCGCCGTCGCGCTGCTGCTGTGCTGCTCCGCCTTCTTCTCGATTTCCGAAACCGCGATGATGGCGCTCAACCGCCATCGCCTGCGCCATCTCGCCAAGTCCAACGTCTCGGGCGCGCGCAATACCCAGCAATTGCTCGGCCAGACCGACAAGCTGCTCTCGTTCATCCTGATCGGCAACAGCCTGATCAATACCGCTGTGCCGGTGCTGATCACCACCCTTGCCATCCACTACTTCGGCAATAGCGGGACGACGCTGTCCATCGCCACGGCAGTGGTCGCTTTCCTCATCATCATCTTCTGCGAGATCGCACCCAAGATCGTCGGGGCGACGTACCCGGAGCGCATTGCGTTTCCGGCAAGCTTTGCCATAGCACCGCTGCTCAAGATCACGATGCCGCTGGTGGCTGTGGTCAACGCGCTCGCCATGGGGGTGCTGCGCCTGGCGCGCATCAACACGAAAGCCGCGCCGGAGCAGCGCATGTCCACCGAGGAGCTGCGCACGCTGGTGCTGGAATCGGGCAACTTCATCCCGCACAAGCACCGCAGCATCCTGCTCAACCTGTTCGACCTCGACGCCATCACCGTGGACGATGTGATGACGCCGCGCGCGCGGGTGGAGTCGCTCGACCTGTCGCGCCCGATCGACGAGGTGATCCAGCAACTCGAGACCTGCTATCACAACAAACTGCCCGTGTTCGAACAGGACAGCGACCAGGTGATCGGCATCCTGCATGTGCGCAAGGTGCTGTCGCTGCTGGGCGACACCGAGCTCACGCATGACGACTTTCGTGCACTGCTGGTGCAGCCCTACTTCGTGCCGAGCGGCACGCCCGTATTTCGGCAACTACAGTACTTTCAGGAAAACCGCCGCCGCATCGGCCTGATCGTCAATGAATACGGCGACATGCTGGGGCTGGTGACGCTGGAAGACATCATCGAAGAGATGATTGGTGAGTTCACCACCACGCTACCGAACGCTGGCAAGCTCGCCTGGGATGCCGAGGGCGCCTATCTTGCCGATGCAGGCATGTCGCTGCGCGACCTGAACCGGCGTTTGGGCCTGACCCTGCCGACCGACGGCCCGAAGACGCTCAACGGGCTGTTGCTGGAAGTGCTGGAGGAGATTCCCGAAGCAACGGTCAGCGTGAAGATTGCTGGGTGCGTGATGGACATCGTGCAGATGGACAGCCAGTCGATCCGCACGGTGCGGCTGCACCGGCCGGCGGCAGGCAAGCGTAGCTGAGACCACTCGCAAGACAGAAACTGGGCCAAAAACTTCAGCCCGGGCGGTTTTCTGCCGATGTGGCACAAATGCAAGCTGCACACTGATGTGCGCTTTACAAATCCAGGGGCGGTCGGCAAACTGCCCCGATTCCGGGCGCCACCCCCCACGAATGGGTGGGGTACCGGCTGCAAACATAGAACAAACTCGCCTTGGGGGGCGGGCGCACACGCAAGGCGGTGGGGCCGAGTGTGCGCTGAAATGGTCAGCGGCAGCCTGACGGACTGGACTCATGACACTCGGACTCGCTCTAGCGCAGAGCCGGCGGATCGCGCCGACGCTACTCACCCAGTTGGAACAGAGCGCGCGCGAAAAACGCACGCAACTGATCGACGAGCTGGTGGGCAGCGGGATCATGAGCGCGCACGATCTGGCCGTGTTCGTGGCCGGCAAGTACCAGATGCCGCTGCTGGACCTGGCCCAGTACAAGCTCGACACCGTGCCGGCCGTCCTATCGGCCAACAAGCATTTCGCCCAGTTGCGCCTGCTGCCGTTGGGCCGCCGCGACAACCGCCTGATCCTGGCCACGTCCGACCCGAGCGACCCCAAGCCGATCGAAGAGCTGCGTCAGAAGATGAACGTGGCAATCGAAACGGTCATCGTCGAGCACGACAAGCTGGTGCGCCAGTTGAGCCTTGCCAACGAGGCGCCGGCCGAGATTAAGTCGCTCTTCCCCATGCAGGAGGCGACACAGATCGAGTATGACGCGGGGGCCGCAGCCGCCACGCGCCGCACCACCCCAGACGGCATCGACGACGCTCCCGTCGTGCGTTTCCTGCAAAAGCTCTTTACCGAAGCCCTGCTGCGCGGCGCCTCGGACTTGCATTTCGAGCCGTTTGAAACGTTTTACCGCGTGCGATTCCGCATCGACGGCATCCTGGCGCAGGTCGCGCAACCGCCGTTGGACATCCGCGACAAGATCGCGACCCGCATCAAGGTGCTCTCGCGCCTGGACATTTCCGAGAAACGCGTGCCGCAAGACGGCCGCATGAAGCTGCTCATCACCGTCCCGAAAGACCGCAAGGACAAGGACAACAAGGAGACGGTCGAGCGCGCCATCGACTTCCGGGTGTCGACGCTGCCGACGCTGTTCGGCGAAAAGATCGTGATCCGGATTCTGGAGTCGTCCACCGAGCGGCTCGACATCGACCAACTCGGCTACGAGCCTGAGCAGAAGCAGTTGCTGCTGGACGTGATCAAGCGCCCGTACGGCATGGTGCTGGTGACGGGCCCGACCGGCTCGGGCAAGACGGTGTCGCTGTATACGTTCCTGAACAAGCTGAACCAGGGCGACATCAATATTTCCACGGCCGAAGACCCGGCGGAAATTCAGTTGCCCGGCATCAACCAGGTCAACGTGAACGACAAGGCGGGGCTGACTTTTGCGGCGGCGCTCAAATCGTTCCTGCGACAGGATCCGGACATCATCATGGTGGGCGAAATCCGGGATCTGGAAACGGCGGACATCTCAATCAAGGCCGCGCAGACCGGTCACTTGGTGTTCTCCACACTGCACACCAACGATGCTCCGACCACGCTGACGCGCCTGATGAACATGGGTGTGGCGCCGTTCAACATCGCGTCGTCGGTGCTGATGATCACGGCGCAGCGTCTGGCGCGCCGGCTGTGCAAGGACTGCAAGAAACCCGGTCCGCTGCCCAAGGAAACGCTGCTCGACGCAGGCTTTACCGAGGCCGATCTCGACGGCTCGTGGCAACCGTATCACCCGGTCGGCTGCGAGACCTGCAATGGCAGCGGCTACAAGGGCCGGGTCGGTATCTACCAGGTCATGCCGATCACCGAGGCAATCCAGGAGATCATCCTGACGCACGGCACCGCACTGCAGATCGCCGAACAGGCGCGCAAGGATGGCGTGCTGTCGCTGCGCGAATCGGGCCTGAGAAAAGTCAAGACGGGACAGACTTCCCTCGAGGAAGTGCTGGCCACCACAAACCAATAAGCGACCAATAACCTTCTCGATCAATCGTTCCCATACCGGGGGGTAGGAACCAACCATGGCCACACGAGCACCCGCCGCAAACCGCGCGGCCGCCGCGCCCGATCGCAAAACCGGCAAGACCGCCAAGACAAAGGCACCCACGCAGTACATCTTCGAGTGGGAAGGCAAGGACCGCAAAGGCAAGATCTTCAAGGGCGAGATGCGTGCCGAGAGCATCACCGAGGTGAATGCCGTCCTGCGCAAGCAGGGCCTGTCGATCACCAAGTCCAAGCGCCGCCGTGCCGCCCGTGGCAAGAAGATCACGCCGAAGGATGTGGCGTACTTCACGCGCCAGCTCTCGACCATGCTGAAGGCCGGTGTGCCACTGCTGCAATCCGTCGACATCATTGCGAAGGGCCACGCCAACCCGAACTTCACACAGCTGCTGACGGAAATCCGCGTCGACATCGAGTCGGGCAGCAGCATGGCGGCCGCGTTCCGCCGTCATCCGAAGTACTTCGACACGCTGTACTGCAACCTGATCGACGCCGGTGAACAGGGCGGTATTCTCGATGCCCTGCTCGAGCGCCTGTCGATGTATATGGAGAAGTCGCTAGCACTGAAAGCGCAGATCAAGTCGGCCATGATCTACCCGATCTCGGTGCTGACGGTGGCGTTTGCGGTGACGGTGGTGCTGATGATCTTCGTGGTGCCGTCGTTCAAGGGCGTGTTTTCCAGCTTTGGCGCGGATCTGCCGGCCCCGACACTTTTCGTGATCGCAATCTCGGACTTCTTTGTAAAGTGGTGGATTCCCATTGTGCTGGGCCCAGTCATCGGCATTGCACTATTTACACGCGCGTTCAAGAGGTCCGAGAACGTTCAGCGCTCCACACATCGCTTCATTCTGAGAATACCCATCTTCGGCGACATCATCCGCAAGGCAACGATCGCCCGCTGGACACGTACGCTGGCTACCATGTTTGCAGCAGGCACACCGTTGGTGGAATCGATGGACTCCGTGGCTGGCGCTGCCGGCAACTGGATCTATCACGATGCCACCCTGGAAATCCAACAGGCGGTGCGCATTGGCACCAGCCTGACCAATGCCATGCAGGCCACCCATGTCTTCGACAACATGGTCCTGCAGATGACGCAGATCGGCGAAGAATCCGGCGCGCTCGACAACATGCTGCTCAAGGTGGCCGAGTTCTACGAGCGCGAAGTGGATGATGCTGTCGCCAACATCTCTACCTTGATCGAGCCAATCATCATCGTCTTCCTGGGTGTGATGATTGGCGGCATGGTGGTGGCGATGTATCTGCCGATCTTCAAGCTTGGCACGGTGGTCTGAGGCAATGCCAGATGTCTTTGTCATCCCCACGTTGGCACAACTGCCGGCGTGGTTTGTAATCGGGATGGGTGGGCTGGTCGGCCTGCTCGTCGGCAGCTTCCTCAACGTGGTGATCCACCGTCTGCCCCGCATGATCGAGCGCGAGGAAGCCAACTACATCGCCGAGTTGCGCGAGGAACCGCTCCCGCATCCTGACGCGTACAACCTGGTCGTACCGCGCTCGGCCTGCCCGTCGTGCGGCCACCAGATCACGGCCGTTGAAAACATTCCCGTGGTGAGCTGGCTGGCGCTGCGCGGGCGCTGCAGTGCCTGCAAGACGTCGATCTCATGGCGCTACCCTGCTGTCGAACTGGTCACCGGCCTGCTTACGGGAGCCTGCTTCTGGCACTTTGGGCCGACCTGGGTGGCGGTGGCTTCGGCCGTGCTGCTGTGGTTTCTGGTCGCCGGCACGATGATCGACGCCGACACCCAACTGTTGCCCGACGCCATCACCCAGCCGCTGTTGTGGCTCGGGCTGGGCGTGAACCTGTTCAGCATGTTCGCGCACCTGCACGACGCAGTGATCGGTGCGATGGCCGGCTACCTCTTCCTGTGGTCGATCTACTGGGCCTACAAGCTGCTGCGCGGCCGCGAAGGCATGGGCTACGGCGATTTCAAGCTCATGGCTGCACTCGGCGCATGGTTCGGCTGGCAGGCGTTGCCGCTGCTCGTGCTGCTGTCTTCGGTGGTGGGGTTGGTCTTCGGGCTGTTCCGCATGGCACGCGGCATCAGCAGCGAAACCCCCTTCTCTTTCGGACCGTTCATTGCCGGCGCCGGCGTGATCGCCCTGCTGGCTGGTCCGCAGTTGGTCATGCTGACGGGGCTCGGGCCCCTGCTGGCACCGTAAAGGCACCCTCAGCATGCGTGTGATCGGACTGACCGGCGGCATTGGCAGCGGCAAGAGTTATGTGGCGGACCGCCTGGCTGAGCGCGGTGCCGCCATCGTCGACACCGACGCCATCGCCCACGAAATCAGCGCGCCGGGCGGCGCCGCCATTCCCAAGCTCGTCGAAGCCTTCGGCCCCGGCATCCTGCGTGCCGACGGTGCCATGGACCGCGACGCCATGCGCGCCCTCGCCTTCTCCGATGCAACGGCCAAGACGCGGCTCGAGCAAATCACGCATCCGCTGATCCGGGAGATTGCCCTGTCACGTGGCGCAGCCGCGCAGGCGTCGGAGGCACATCCGTACCTCGTCTACGTCGTTCCGTTGCTGGTGGAATCGCGGGCCGGTCATCAAAGCTGGCGCGCGCTGGTCGACCGCATTCTGGTGGTCGACTGCCCGGTCGAAACCCAGATCGCCCGTGTGATCGCCCGCAATGGCCTGCCACGTACGCAAGTGGAGGCCATCATCGCCCGCCAGGCCTCGCGCGAAGCTCGCCTGGCTGCCGCCGACGACGTGATCGACAACAGCGGAACGCTGGCCGACCTCCTTCCGCAGATCGACCGACTGGACCAAGCCTGGCGGACGCGCTGAAACCATCTGAAAGGCGGCAGAACGGGGCCTTGTGGCCCCTTTGCATTGTGATGCGCGAGGGTCTCGCATAGAATGCGGGCAGATCGAAGCCAAACGGGCTTCGTGCCAGCCGAATGCCACCCGAACGGGCACCCAAGTTTTGATCCTGTACGAATATCCCTTCAACGAACGCATTCGAACGCTGCTGCGGCTCGAAGATCTGTTCGAGCGGCTGGATTTCTTTCTCGTGCAGGAACACCCGCTGCAGCACCATGTGGCGCTGACTACGCTGTTCGAGGTGGTCGACGTGGCCGGCCGCGCCGACCTCAAATCCGACCTGCTCAAAGAACTCGATCGCCAGCGCCAGACGCTCACCGCGCTGCGCGCCAATCCGCAGATCGATCAGGACGCGCTCGACGCCGTCATCAGCGAGCTGGAAACCGCCTCGGGCAACCTCACCGCCACACACGGCAAGGCCGGGCAGCTCATCGCCGACAACGAGTGGCTGACGAGCATCCGTAGCCGCGCCATCATCCCCGGTGGCACGTGTGAATTCGATCTGCCGGCGTATTTTGCATGGCAGCATCATCCGGCCGAGCGCCGCCGCGCCGACATCATCAAATGGGCCCAGCCCCTGGTACCGCTGCGTGACGCCACGATGATCGTGCTGCGCCTGCTGCGTGAATCTGGCCAGAGCGGCAAGGTGATTGCCAACGCCGGTAGTTATCAGCAGATGCTGTCGGGCCGCGTGTACCAGCTCATGCAGGTGCGCCTGGATGAGTCAGCGCTGGGCTTCATTCCAGAGATCAGCGCCAACAAGTACATGCTCTGGGTACGCTTCACCCAGCAGGATGGTGACCTGCGACCCAAGCCGGTCGATGCGGATATCCCGTTCCAACTCAAGCTCTGCAACTTCTGAGCCGCGCCATGGATGTGAAGACCGTCAAATGCCCGACCTGCGGCAAGCCAGTACCTTGGGTATCTGAGAGCCGCTACCGTCCATTCTGCTCCGAGCGCTGCAAACAAATCGACCTGGGCGCCTGGGCTGCCGAGCAGTACACGATTCCGGTGGTGGAAGACGACGACCTACCGCCCGACGCGCCGGGCGGTGATCCGAGCGGCAAGCTCAACTAGCCGTCGCTTCCTCACGCATCCATTCGAATACGGGCAGCGTCGCCGGCAGCACCGGATCGACATTGATCGGCAGCGTCTGCCAGGCGAAGTCCTGACCTTCCAGCGCCCGCAGCGTGCCTTCCCACGACGTCACCTTGCAGAAGTGCAGCCGCACATACGCGTGCGGATAGTCGTGCTCGATGGTGTGCCACGGCACGCAGGTGCGCAGCGTGACATCCAGCTCTTCCTTCAGCTCACGCGTGAGCGCAGCTTCGACCGATTCGCCCGCCTCCAGCTTGCCGCCAGGAAACTCCCAGTAGCCCGCATACGGCTTGCCCTCGGGGCGCTGCGCCAGCAGGAACTGGCCATCCGGCTGCACAAGCACGCCGACGGCGACTTCGGTGATCTTGCGGCCGTCGGGCGTGTGGGTTGGCACACCCGTCGGCGGCACTTGCGTCAGGTTGTCAGTCGACATGCTGCCGCCCATGCCTGCCACCCCAGTCACGCGCAAACTGCCATGCCACACGGCCCGAGCGCGAGCCGCGCTCCAGCGCCCACACCAGCGCATCGCCACGGGCGGCGGCGATGTCTTCATCGCTGCAGCCGAAGTGTTTGAGCCAGTGGCCGACGATGGTCAGGTACTCGTCCTGCTTGGGCGGATAGAACGACAGCCACAGCCCGAAGCGTTCCGACAACGAGATCTTTTCTTCCACCACTTCACCCGGATGGATTTCGCCGTCCGACGTGTGCTGATAGGTCTCGTTGTCCTTCATGTATTCCGGCAGCAGGTGGCGCCGGTTGGACGTGGCGTAGATCAGCACGTTGTCCGACTGCGTTGCCACCGAACCATCCAGCGCAGACTTCAGCGCCTTGTAGCCCGACTCGCCCTCTTCGAACGAGAGATCGTCGCAAAAAATCGCGAAGCGCTCGGGGCGCTGCGACAACCGCTCGACGATATCGCCCAGGTCAGCCAGGTCATCCTTGTCGACTTCAACCAGGCGCAGGCCGTCCTTCACGAATGCGTTCAGGCACGCCTTGATGAGCGACGACTTGCCCGTGCCACGCGCGCCTGTGAGCAACACGTTGTTGGCCGGCAGCTTCTGCACAAACTGGCGTGTGTTGGCGACGATGGCGTCCTTCTGACGCTCGATGTTGTGCAAATCGCTCAGATGGATCGGAGGCAGTTGGCGGATCGGCGCGAGATAGCCGATGTTGCCGAACAGGCTCTGGCGTTTGCGCCAGCGGAAGGCAACCGCCTCGTTCCAGTCGGCTTCGGTCAGTTCAGGGGGCAGCCACTGCTCAAGCCGCCCCAGGAAGCGGTCGAGCCGTGCGGAAAGATCAGACGACATAGCGGCAGACTCCGGATTACGAGCGGTAATCCGCGTTGATCGACACGTAGTCGTGCGAGAAGTCGCACGTCCACACTGTGGCGGTGGCGTCGCCGCGGCCGAGTGCGATGCGCACGGTGATCTCGGCCTGCTTCATCACGCGCTGGCCGTCTTCTTCGCGGTACTCGGGGTTGCGGCCACCATCGCGGGCGACCCACACGTCGTCGAGCCACAGGTTGACGCCATTCACGTCGAGGTCATTGACACCGGCATAGCCGACGGCCGCCAGGATACGGCCCAGGTTGGGGTCCGATGCGTAAAACGCCGTCTTGACCAGAGGCGAGTGCGCGACCGCGTAGGCGATCTGGCGGCACTCATCCACGTTGCGACCGCCTTCCACCTGGATGGCCATGAACTTGGTGGCGCCCTCGCCGTCGCGCACGATCTTCTGTGCGAGTTCTTGTGCGAGGCCGGTCAGTGCGTCGCGCAGTGCGACGTAGTCGGGGTGCGACTCGGAATCGATGCGCGGCGTGCCGGCGCGGCCCGTGGCGATCACGACGAACGAGTCGTTGGTCGACGTATCGCCGTCCACCGTCACGCTGTTGAACGAGTGGTCGGCTGCGTAGCGCACCAGACCCTGCAACACGGCTTCGTCGACATTGGCATCGGTGGCGATGAAGCCGAGCATCGTCGCCATGTTCGGGCGGATCATGCCCGCGCCCTTGCTGATGCCCGACATGCGCACCGTCTTGCCCGACAGCGTGCACGTGGCGGACGCGGCCTTGGGTACGGTGTCGGTCGTCATGATGGCTTCAGCGGCGGCCAGCCAGTTGTCCGCCTTGGCATTGGCCTGGGCCGCCGGCAATCCGGCAACGATACGATCAACCGGCAGCGGCTCCAGAATCACGCCCGTCGAAAACGGCAGCACCTGCTCCGCCGACACGCCCAGCAGCTTGGCCACCGCATCGCAGGTCTGGCGTGCATGCGCGAGACCCGGTGCGCCCGTACCCGCGTTGGCGTTGCCCGTATTCACGACGATGGCGCGTGCGCCCTGGCCACTCGCCAGATGCTCGCGGCACACCTGCACGGGTGCGGCGCAGAAACGGTTCTGCGTGAATACGCCGGCCACGCTCGAACCCTCGGCAATGCGTACCAGCAGCACGTCCTTACGATTGGCCTTGCGGACACCAGCCTCGGCCCAGCCAAGGTCTACGCCGTCGATCGGCAACAGGGAGTCAGCGGCGGGGGCGACGAGATTCACAGCCATGGAGCACACCTTTCAAATGAGGATGCCCGCATTGCGGGCATCGTGAATCAACAGAAAACGGCAGGAAAATGCGGCGCCGCATTAGCGGCGCGTGTGAGCAGCATCAGGCCAGCTTGCCGTGGCACTGCTTGTACTTCTTGCCCGAACCGCACGGGCACGGATCGTTGCGGCCAACCTTGGGCACTTCGCCTGCCAGCGCCGCTGCCGCAGCAGATGCCGCCGAACGGTGGGCCGGCATGCCCGGCTCTGCACCGTGAATCTCGGCATCGCCAGCCGCCACTTCGGCCAGCTCGTTGAACTCGTCGTGCTTGTACTGCACGTTGCTCAGCGCCGACAGGTCTTCCTCGATCTGCTCCGAAGCCTGCTCCAGTTGCTCCTGCGACTGGATGCGCACCGTGAAAACGATACGCGTGACTTCGTTGCGAATGGTATCGAGCAGGCGGCCGAACAGTTCGAACGACTCGCGCTTGTACTCCTGCTTCGGATCTTTCTGCGCATAGCCGCGCAGGTGGATACCCTGGCGCAGCATATCGAGCGCAGCCAGGTGCTCACGCCAGTGCGTATCGAGGCTCTGCAGCATCACCGAACGCTCGAAGCCGGCGAAGGACTCGCGGCCAACCTGCGCCACCTTGCCCTCGTACACGGCTTCGGCGGCGTCCAGCACCATCTTCAGCAGCGCTTCGTCTTCGATGGACTGGGCGTCTTCCAGCGTCTTCACCAGCGGCAGGTCAACACCCCAGTCGTCACGCAGCGCCTTCTCCAGCCCGGCGACATCCCACTGCTCTTCCATTGTTTCCGCCGGCACGTAGTTGCGGAACAGCTCGGTGAACACGGATTCGCGCAGGTTCTTGACGACATCGCCAATATCACCGGCTTCAAGGATCTCGTTACGCAGCTTGTAGATTTCGCGACGCTGGTCGTTGGCAACGTCGTCGTACTGCAGCAGTTGCTTGCGGATGTCGAAGTTGCGGCCTTCCACCTTGCGCTGGGCCGATTCGATCGAGCGCGTGACGATGCCGGCTTCGATCGGCTCGCCTTCGGGCATCTTCAGGCGATCCATGATGGCGCGCACGCGGTCGCCCGCGAAGATGCGCAGCAGCTGGTCGTCCAGCGACAGGTAGAAACGCGACGAACCCGGGTCACCCTGACGGCCGGCACGGCCACGGAGCTGGTTGTCGATGCGGCGCGATTCATGGCGCTCGGTGCCGACAATGTGCAGGCCGCCGGCAGCCTTCACCTGCTCGTGCAGCGATTGCCATTCGTCCTGCAGCGTCTTCACGCGCTTGGCCTTTTCTTCGTCGGAGAGCGACGCATCGGCCATCACGAAGCCAGATTGCTTCTCCACGTTGCCGCCCAGCACGATGTCGGTACCGCGGCCTGCCATGTTCGTGGCGATGGTGATCGCCTTGGGCCGACCCGCTTCCGCGATGATGGCGGCCTCGCGCTCGTGCTGCTTGGCGTTGAGCACCTGGTGCGGCAGCTTGACCTGGTTCAGCAGGTTCGACAGCAGCTCGGAGTTTTCAATGGACGTGGTGCCCACCAGCACCGGCTGACCGCGCTCGTAGCAATCTTGAATATCGCGGATGACGGCGTCGTAGCGCTCCTTCCCGGTCTTGTAGATCTGATCCTGCAAGTCCTTGCGCTGCGGCGTGCGGTTGGTCGGGATCACCACGGTTTCCAGACCGTAGATCTCCTGGAATTCGTACGCTTCCGTATCCGCCGTGCCGGTCATGCCCGCCAGCTTGGTGTACATGCGGAAGTAGTTCTGGAACGTGATGGTCGCCAGCGTCTGGTTTTCCTGCTGGATCTGCACGCCTTCCTTGGCTTCCACAGCCTGGTGCAGACCGTCGGACCAGCGGCGGCCCGTCATCAGGCGGCCGGTGAATTCATCAACGATGACCACTTCGCCGTTCTGCACCACGTAGTGCTGATCGCGGAAGAACAGGCTGTGCGCGCGCAGGGCGGCGTACAGGTGGTGCATCAGCGTGATGTTCTGCGGCGCGTAGAGCGATTCGCCCTCGCCGATCAGGCCAGCCTGCAGCAGAATCTGCTCAGCCTTTTCGTGGCCCGATTCGGTCAGGTAGACCTGGTGCGATTTCTCGTCGACGTAGTAGTCGCCCGGCTTCTCGACGCCCGTGCCATCGGCTTTCTCTTCGCCGATCTGGCGCGTGAGCTGCGCCGGGATGCCGTTCATGCGGCGGTACAGGTCGGTGTGGTCTTCAGCCTGGCCGGAGATGATCAGCGGCGTGCGCGCTTCATCGATCAGGATCGAGTCGACCTCATCGACGATGGCGTAGTTCAACGGACGCTGCACGCGCTGGCCGGCGTCGTACACCATGTTGTCGCGCAGGTAGTCGAAGCCGAACTCGTTGTTGGTGCCGTAGGTGATGTCCGACGCGTAAGCGGCTTGCTTCTGGTCGTGGTCCATGGTGGTCAGGTTGACCCCCACCGACAGACCCAGCCAGTTGTAGAGCTGGCCCATCCACTCCGCATCACGCTGCGCGAGGTAGTCGTTGACCGTGATGACGTGCACGCCCTGACCGGAGATGGCATTCAGGTACACCGCCAGCGTCGCCGTGAGCGTCTTGCCTTCGCCCGTGCGCATTTCAGCGATCTTGCCGTCGTGCAGAACCATGCCGCCGATCATCTGCACATCGAAGTGGCGCATCTTCATCACGCGCTTGCTGGCCTCGCGGCACACGGCAAACGCTTCGGGCAGCAGCGCGTCCAGCGTCTCGCCCTTGGCGAAGCGCTGGCGGAACTCCTCGGTCTTGGCCTGCAGCTCGGCATCGGAAAGCGCCTCGAACTTGGGCTCGAGCGCATTGATCTGCGCCACCTTGCGGCGGTACTGTTTGATCAGCCGCTCATTGCGGCTGCCGAAAATCTTCTTGAGAAGGCCCGTGATCATCGATGGCTAGGGCCGGTGTGCTACCCGAAAAACGCTTCGCGAGAGACGGCGAAACACAGGCGGCGCAACGGCCCGAATAGGGTTGGCGCAAAGGCGGGAGTTTAGCATGCGCCAAACCCCCGTTTGATGGCAGCAGACCGGCCGGATGTGGCAGGAACGCCGCACTTTCGTGACGCCCCGGAACCAGTCCGGGACGGCCGCGCAATCACGCTGATTTGGGGACGGACGCCCCAATTGCAACCCGGCGCAGTCAGTGGCCAGCGGCTGTCATGCTCTTGCCGATATCAGCTGCTGCAACCTGTGGGGCAGGCGCCTTGGTCACGGCCATCTTGGGTTGACCGGCGTTTTCCAGGAAGGCCACAGGATTCTGCGGCACATCGTTGACGTGCACCTCGAAGTGCAGGTGCGACCCGGTAGCGCGGCCGGTGCGGCCTACCAGCGCGATGCGCTCGCCCGCCTTGACGATGTCACCAATCTTCACGAACACCTTGGATGCGTGCGCATACCGCGTCTTCAAGCCGTTGCCGTGGTCGATGTCGACCATGTTGCCGTAATCGCTGCGGTATTCGCTGGCCACCACCACGCCGCCGGCCGCCGCCACGATGGGCGTGCCCACGGGCGCGACGAAATCCACGCCGTCGTGCTGTGTGCGCCGGCCGGTGAATGGATCAATGCGCGTGCCAAAACCCGACGAGTCGTAGCCAACCGCCACCGGGCGCACCGTCGGCATCATCTTGGCGTGGATCTGGCGATCCATCAAAGTGCTCTCGAGCACGCTGAGGTAATCGTTACGCTGGTCTGCGGAGCGCGTCAGGCGATCGAGTTCGGATTGGATCTCCGGCATCGACACTGCACGAGAGAAAGCGCCCTCCGGCCCACCGCGTCCAGGCTGCGACTTGAAGTCGAACTCGCGCGGCGGCACGCCAGCCAGACCCGATACGCGTGCGCCCAGCGCATCCAGGCGCACCATCTGCGCCTGCATTTCGCCGATGCGCGCGGCCATCAGGTTGAGGTTTTCGCGGGTTACGCTGGCGTCGGCACCGGAGGTGCCGGACAGGCCGGCGCCAGGCACCAGGCCCTGCTTGACCGCCAGCCACATCGCCCCGCCCGACAATGCCGCAACGGCCAGCAGCGCCGCACCGATAGCCGCGACGACACTGCGCCGCGACAGGTGCACCGCGCCAGTCTTGCGCGGATGAATCAGGATGATCTGCATCGCTCGCCCATGGCCCCAAGAAGGGACAAAAAAGCCGCCCAACGGCACGAAAGCGCAATGAAGCGCCCTACAATGCCGGCATGCGAATCTTTGTTCATCCCGCTCTCAAGACGCCCATAGCAAAACCGGTCCAGGACTGGCTCTCGGGTGCCGGCTCGGTCGGCCCGCTGATGCAGGCGGCCAAGCAATTGGCGTCGTTGGAAGCGGAGGTGTTGTCGCTCTTGCCGCCCGGCTTGGGCGGCGGCGTGGCAATCGGCGGCATCAAGAACGATGCGCGCGACAGCCGGGAAGCGACCTTGGTGTTGCTCGCCGCACATAGTGCGGCTGCGGCGCGCTTACGGCAGGTGGTACCCACCTTGCTGGAGCGTCTGCAGCGCCGGGGATCGCAGATTACCGCAATTCGTGTACGGGTACAACCGCAGGGCGGAAATGACAGCTTATGGCCACAAGAGACCGAAAAGCCGCCCAAACGCGCCAAGATGACAGCAGTTGGGATCAACAGCCTGGCGGCGCTGGCCAACGAATTGCCCGATTCGCCGCTACGCCAAGCCTTGGCGGAGATGGTTGCGAGGCATGTCCCGCCGCGCACGGCACCCAAATGAAAAGCGCCCCGTAGGGCGCTTTTTTCATGCTTGCAATCGCAGCAACCGATCAGGAAAACGCTGGTTGCAACTGCGGCAGGAAGGCGCGCGGCGCTTCTTCCACCTTGTCGAACGTGACGACCTCGTAGGCTGTTTCATCTGCCAGCAGCGCGCGCAGCAGCGCGTTGTTCAGGCCGTGGCCCGACTTGTGCGCCGTGTAGGCAGCAATCAGCGGATGGCCCACCACGTACAAATCCCCAATGGCGTCGAGAATCTTGTGGCGGACGAACTCATCGCCGTAGCGCAGTTCATCGTTGTTCAGCATGCGGTGCTCGTCGAGCACGATGGCGTTGTCGAGACTGCCGCCGCGCGCCAGGCCCACTTCGCGCAGCATCTCGAACTCATGCGCAAACCCGAAGGTACGCGCACGGGCGATCTCGCGCGTGTAGCTGGTATCGGCAAAGTCGATTTCGAAAGTCCGGCCGGTCTTGTCGATGGCCGGATGGCGAAACTCGATCGTGAATGCGAGCTTGAAACCGAAATACGGATCGAGGCGGGCGAGCTTGTCGCCCTCACGGATTTCCACCGGCTTGGTCACGCGGATGAAGCGCTTGGCAGCGCCCTGCTCTTCGATGCCTGCCGATTGCAGCAGGAATACAAACGAGGCCGCGCTGCCGTCCATGATGGGAATCTCTTCCTCATCGACGTCGATGTACAGGTTGTCGATGCCCAGGCCGGCACACGCCGACATCAGGTGCTCGACGGTCGACACGCGAGTGCCGTCCTTCTGCAGCACGGAAGCCAGGCGGGTGTCGCCAATGGCGCTGGCGCTGGCGGGAATCTCAACCGCCGGGTCGAGGTCGACACGCGTGAACACGATGCCGGTGCCTGCGGCTGCCGGGCGCAACGTCAACGTCACCTTGCGGCCCGAGTGCAACCCGATGCCGACGGTCTTGACGACGGACTTGATGGTGCGTTGTTTCAACATGGCCGCCCTCAACTCACGAATTCTGTACGATTGTTTTTATCTATGCAGTCTGCATAGGTGATAACCCTAAGCATACCATTTTCACACCCCTGCCTTCAAAACGACTTTTGTATCGGGATGTTAGGGGCCTCCGCATTCTGCTCAACCTTAACGCGCGCGAACGCTCCGCAGATGCCCCATCCGTCTTGTGGCGGCGAGCCTGGCGGGCTGGGCTCCGCCATTTGGTGGGTTTTGGCGTGGCGTCAGAGTATCGCCAAGATCGATTCCGCGTCGCTGACAGCAAACTGCCCCGGCGCCTCCACTTGTAGCGCTGTTACCACACCGTTTTTCACGACCATCGCGTAGCGCTGCGAGCGTACACCCATGCCGCGCTTGGAGAGATCCTGGTCCAGGCCGAGCTTGCGGGTGAACTCCGCGCTGCCATCGGCCAGCATGCGGATCTTGCCGTCGGTGCCTTGCGCTTGCGCCCATGCGCCCATCACGAACGCGTCGTTGACGGACACGCACCAGATCTCGTCGACACCCTTCGCACGCAGCCCGTCATAGTTCGCCACATAGCCCGGCACATGGCGCGCCGAGCAGGTCGGCGTAAAGGCGCCGGGCAAACCAAAGATGACGATCGTCTTGCCTTCGGCCAGATGTTCCACCGAGAAGGCGTTGGGTCCGAGCGCGCAGCCATCCTTCTCCACTTGGAAGAACTCGTAGACCGTCGCATCGGGAAGCGGTTGACCAGGCTGGATCATGATGGTGATGAATCGTTGCGCACTGATACCGCGATCATAGAACGAGACCGCCCGCGTGAGGAGATCACGCGGGCGGTCTTGGGAGACAACCACATCAGGAACATTGCACCACACGCGACACGACGAACGGGCACACCCGCCGGGCGGGCTGAACCCTTCCGGGGAGGCGGCCAGAGGCCAGCCCACCCGGCGGCAACGACTGTGTCCTATTCGTCTACTGCTGTCACGCGCTGTCGACTGTTCAGCGGCAGACCATCACACAACGGCGGTCACGGGAGGGGAGCCGTGAGCCGCACGCGGCGTGGGGTGCCACCGGCAGCCGGACGTGCGCGGGCGCTTTGCCTGACTCAGTCCGCCTGCTTGCGCAGGAATGCCGGAATGTCGTACGTGTCGACGCCCTTTTCCTGCAGTGCTGCCACGTGAGCCGACGCCGACTCACGCGAGCTGCGCCACACGGCGGGGGTGTCGAAGTTGCTGTAGTCCGGCGCGGCCGCCACCGAATGACCCATGGCGCCACCGCCAAAGGCCACCGGCTGGTTATCGGTACCGGTCTTGAGCAACGTCATCGTCTGCTGCTGTTGCTGCTTGTTACGGGCAGCGCGGCCCAGGCCGGTCGCGACCACGGTCACGCGCAGCGCATCGCCCATGGCGTCGTCGTAGACCGTACCGAAGATGACGGTGGCATCTTCCGCGGCATAGCTGCGGATGGTGTTCATCACTTCCTTGGTCTCGGACAGCTTCAGCGAGCGGCTGGCCGTGATGTTGACCAGCACGCCGCGCGCGCCCGACAGGTCCACGCCTTCCAGCAGCGGGCTTGCCACAGCTTGCTCGGCGGCCAGGCGTGCACGGTCGACGCCGGACACGGTGGCCGTGCCCATCATCGCCTTGCCTTGTTCGCCCATCACGGTCTTCACGTCTTCAAAGTCGACGTTCACCAGACCGTCGACGTTGATGATTTCTGCAATGCCGGCCACAGCGTTGTGCAGCACGTCGTCGGCGCACTGGAAGCACTTGTCCATCTCGGCGTCGTCGCCCATGACTTCGAAGAGCTTCTCGTTAAGCACGACGATCAGCGAATCAACGTTGCCTTCGAGTTCGTTGGCACCATGCTCGCCCACCTTCGAGCGGCGTGCGCCCTCAAAGTCGAACGGCTTGGAGACCACGCCCACCGTCAGGATGCCCATTTCCTTGGCGATCTGTGCGACCACCGGGGCCGCGCCCGTGCCCGTGCCGCCGCCCATGCCGGCGGTGATGAAGACCATGTGCGCGCCGCGCAGTGCATCGGCGATCTGTTCACGTGCTTCATCTGCGCAGTGCTTGCCGACTTCTGGCTTGGCACCCGCGCCCAGGCCCGTGCTGCCCAGTTGCAGCACGCGCGATGCGGTCGAGCGCTTGAGCGCCTGCGCATCGGTGTTCATGCAGATGAATTCCACGCCTTGCACGCCGCGGCTGATCATGTGCTGCACGGCGTTACCGCCCGCGCCGCCGACGCCGACCACCTTGATGATGGTGCCGTCCTGCATTTCCGTTTCAATCATGTCGAAGTCCATCGTTGCCTCCAGAAGTGATCAGTCCCAGACGATGCAGCCTCCCCGCCGCAACCCCTGGTTCCTGAACAAAAAACATCAAAACAAGAAACTCAACTTGCTCCCGTTTGTGGACACATCGGGGAGCACATCGCCAATCCTCAGCACACGCGTGCTTAGAAATTGCCGATGAACCATTCCTTCATGCGCGTCCAGATCTGCTTGGCCGATCCCGACTGCACAACCACCTTGCGCCCGCGCATGCGCTGCACACGGCCTTCCTGCAGCAGGCCCATCACCGTGGCGTAACGCGGGCTCTTCACCACCTCGTGCAGGTTGCCGCGGTACTCGGGCACACCTACGCGCACGGGCTTCAAGAACATGTCTTCGCCAAGCTCAACCATGCCGGGCATCATTGCGGTGCCACCGGTGAGGACCACGCCGCTGGAGAGCAATTCCTCGTAACCGGATTCACGCACCACTTGGTGCACGAGCGAGAACAGCTCTTCCACGCGCGGCTCGATCACGGCGGCCAACGCCTGGCGCGAGAGCGTGCGCGGGCCGCGGTCGCCCACGCCCGGCACGTCGATCATCTCGTCCGGATCGGCCAGCACCTGCTTGGCGATGCCGTACTGGACCTTGATGTCCTCGGCGTCCGGTGTCGGCGTGCGCAGGGCCATGGCGACGTCGTTGGTGATCTGGTCACCGGCGATGGGGATCACAGCCGTATGGCGGATCGCGCCTTCGCTGAAGATGGCGATGTCGGTCGTGCCGCTGCCGATGTCGACCAGCACCACACCGAGCTCCTTTTCGTCTTCGGTCAGCACGGCCAAGCTCGATGCCAGCGGCTGCAGAATCAGATCGTGCACTTCCAGCCCGCAGCGGCGCACGCACTTGACGATGTTCTGCGCCGCGCTCACCGCGCCCGTCACGATGTGCACCTTCACCTCGAGGCGGATGCCGCTCATGCCGATCGGCTCGCGCACATCTTCCTGGCCGTCGATGATGAATTCCTGCGTGAGGATGTGCAGGATCTGCTGATCGGTCGGGATGTTGACGGCCTTGGCGGTCTCGATCACGCGCGCCACATCGGTGGAGGTAACTTCCTTGTCCTTGATCGCCACCATGCCGCTCGAATTGAAGCTGCGGATATGGCTGCCGGCGATGCCCGTGAACACCTCGCCGATCTTGCAGTCAGCCATCAGCTCCGCTTCTTCGAGCGCTTTCTGGATCGACTGGACGGTGGCCTCGATGTTGACGACCACGCCCTTCTTCAGCCCCTTCGATTCGGTCTGGCCCATGCCGATGACCTCGTAGGCGCCGTCGGGGCGCAGCTCGGCCACCACCGCCACTACCTTGGAGGTGCCGATATCCAGCCCGACCAGAAGATCCTTGTATTCCTTGCTCATCGCGTTTTCTCTGTGCTTCGCGTTGCTTTGTTGTTGGCCACCGGCTTACCCCCCAGCGTGGCTTTCGGCTTTGCGGCACTGTTGGTGCCATTCGTGGTGCCGGGCAACTTGCCCCCCTTGGCCAGCACCGCAGCCTGCGCATCGGTCAGGAAGCGCACACCCGCCGCCCGAACCGCGAACCCGTTGGGGTAACGCAGATCGGCGTATTCAATCTGACCGCCCCAGCGCTGCGTGACCTGCGGCCACGCACGCACAAAGCGGCGGGCACGCGCGGCCAGCGCGGTGCGATCGTCATCATTCAACTCGCGGCCAAACTCGACGACCGTGCCGTTGGACAACCGCGCGCGCCAGGCGTAGCGGTCGGTGAGCGTCACGCTCACGGGCTCGGTGTTCATCGGCTTGAACCACTCGGTCATGGTTTCCAGCTTGTCGACCACTTCCTGCTCGGTACCGTCGGGGCCGGCCAGCGCCACCAGATCAGCGTCGTCTTCCGCCTCGGCCAGGTTGGCAACGAAGACCTCGCCGTAGGTGTTGACCAGCTTGCCAGAGTCGTTGCCGCCCCACGTGCCCAGCGCTTCGTGCTCCTGCACTTCCACCAGCAGCCCGTTGGGCCACACGCGGCGCACGCTGGCGTGGCGCACCCAGGGCACCGATTCGAAGGCCTGACGCGCGTCGTCCAGGTTCAGCGTGAAGAAGTTGCCGCGCAGCTTGACCAACGCGTTGGCGCGCAGGCTCGGCGCGTTGACGTGGCGCATTTCGCTACCCGCCATCGGCATCACGCGCACCTGCTGCAACTGGAACATCGGACGCTGCATCAGCCAGACCGCCCCCACGCCCAAACCGCCGAGCGCGAGCAGCGCATACAGCGCACTCGCGACGGCGTTGAGGAGACGGGTGTTGTGCCACATAACGTTGTGCTGGCCGGTTCGGCTTACTCAGGTTTCCAATCGGTGCTTGCGTGCAGCTCCAGCGACGCGCTGGCCGCCAGTTGCAACACGAAATCTTCGTAGCTGATGCCCGCAGCGCGCGCGCCCATTGGCACCAGCGAATGGCCGGTCATGCCCGGCGACGTGTTCATCTCCAGCAGGAACGGCGCGTTATCAGCCTTGCGCAACATGATGTCGGCGCGGCCCCAGCCGCGGCAGCCCAGCCCGCGGTACGCCTGCACGACCAGCGACTGCACCTTGGCGGCCACGTCAGCCGGAATCGGTGCCGGGCACTCGTAGCGCGTGTCGTCGGTGAAGTACTTGTTCTGGTAGTCGTAGTTGGCCTGCGGCGCGACGATGCGGATGAGCGGCAGCGCGGTCGCGCTCTCGCCTTCGCCGATCACGGGGCAGGTCAGCTCGTCGCCGTCGATGAACTGCTCGGCCATCACGTCACGGTCCAGGCGCGCGGCCTTTTCGTAGGCGGCGGGTAGTTCGGCAGCGCTCGTGACCTTGGTCAGGCCGATCGACGACCCTTCGCGCGCCGGCTTGACGATTAACGGCAGGCCCAGGCGGTCGGCCACGGCTTGCCAGTCGGTGTCGGCCTTGAGCATGACGAAGTCGGGCGTGGGCAGGCCATGGGTCTGCCATTGGCGCTTGGTGGCTTCCTTGTCCATCGCCAGCGCAGACGCGAGTACGCCACTGCCGGTATAGGGAATGCCGAACTGCTCGAGCAGCCCCTGGATCGTGCCGTCTTCACCAAAGCGGCCATGCAGCGAAATCACCACGCGGTCAAAACCCTGCGTGGCAAGCTCGGCCACCGGCTGCAGGCCCGGATCAAACGGATGCGCATCCACGCCGCGCGAACGCAGCGCGGCCAGCACGCCGTTGCCCGACAGCAGAGAAATCTCCCGCTCGGCCGAGCGGCCACCCAGCAGCACGCCGACCTTGCCGAGGGACTTCGGATCAACCGTCGGATGCGGAACGAACGGACCGGTGCTCATGCTGCTGCCCCCGCCGAAATGCCGTGAGTCATCACTGCTCCCGAGTGTCGGGGGCCGGCGTCATTCGCGGCCGTGCGCATCCCCACTACGTGGGGCCCCTGCTTACTGCTCATGCCGCCCCTCCATTCAGATCAACCACATTCGAGGTGCGCACTTCAGCCTGCCGCGCAACCACCTGACCCGGCACTTGCCCGATCGTCCCTGCACCCATGGTGATGACCACGTCGTTGTCCTGCGCCACATCCAGGATGGCTTGTGGCATGTCTTCAATCTGTTCCACGAACACCGGCTCGATCTTGTTGGCCACGCGCAGCGCGCGGGTGAGTGCACGACCGTCGGCTGCCACGATAGGCGGTTCGCCGGCGGCGTACACCTCGGCCAGCAGCAGTGCGTCGACGGTGCCGAGCACCTTCACGAAATCTTCAAAGCAATCGCGCGTGCGCGTGTAGCGGTGCGGCTGGAACGACAGCACGAGGCGACGATCCGGGAACGCGCCGCGTGCGGCAGCCAGCGTGGCAGCCATCTCGACCGGGTGGTGGCCGTAGTCGTCGATGAGCGTGAAGCGGCCCTTGCCGTCGGCGGTCGGCACTTCGCCGTAACGCTGGAAGCGGCGGCCCACGCCGTTGAATTCGGCCAGCGCCTTGACGATCGCCTCGTCCGGCACTTCCAGTTCCGTAGCGATGGCGATGGCGGCCAGCGCGTTCTGCACGTTGTGCAGGCCCGGCAGGTTCAGCGTGATCGACAGCGGCGGCTCGGCATGGCCGTTGAGCTGGCGGATGACGGTGAACTCCATGCGGCCATCCACGGCGCGTGCATTGACGGCGCGCACCTGCGCATCTTCGGCAAAACCGTAGCGCACGACGGGCTTCGAGACGAACGGCAGGATCTCGCGCACGTTCGGGTCATCCACGCACAGCACGGCAATGCCGTAGAACGGCAAGCGCTGCGTAAACTCGATGAACGCCTGCTTCAGGCGCGAGAAATCGTGCCCGTAGGTCTCCATGTGATCCGCATCGATATTGGTGATGACCTCGATCACGGGGAACAGGTTGAGGAACGATGCGTCGGACTCATCCGCCTCGGCGACGATGAAGTCGCCCGTGCCCAGCCGCGCGTTGGCGCCAGCGGAATTCAGGCGACCACCGATCACGAAGGTCGGGTCCAGGCCGCCTTCGGCCAGTACAGAGGCGACCAGGCTGGTGGTCGTCGTCTTGCCGTGCGTGCCGGCAATGGCGATGCCCTGCTTCAGGCGCATCAGCTCGGCCAGCATGACCGCACGCGGCACGATGGGGATGCGCTTGGCGCGCGCGGCCAACACTTCCGGGTTGTCACCGCGCACGGCGGTGGACACGACCACCGCATTGGCGCCGATCACGTGTTCCGGCGCGTGGCCCTGCATGACGGTCGCGCCCAGCGAAGCGAGACGCTGCGTCGCCGCGCTCGTTCCCAAATCCGAGCCCGTCACGCGGTAGCCCAGATTCAGCAGCACCTCGGCGATGCCGCTCATGCCGGCGCCGCCGATGCCCACGAAATGGATGTTCTTAACGATGTGCTTCATCAGTCGATTCCTTCCCTATGCCCGTGCCACCGCAACACACACGTCGGCGACACGCTCGGCCGCTTCCGGCCTTGCCTGTTCACGTGCTTTAGCCGCCATATCGGCTAATTGGGCACGCGTCAGGGACGCGAGTGTATCTGCCAACGAGGCCGGACCCAGTTCCGGCTGAGGCACCAACAAGGCCGCGCCGCGTTCGGACAGGAAGCGCGCGTTGGTGGTCTGGTGGTCGTCCACCGCATGCGGGAACGGCACGAACAACGCCGCGACACCCGCCGCGGCCACTTCAGAAACAGTCATTGCGCCTGCGCGGCAGATCACCAGATCGGCATGCGCATACGCTGCGGCCATGTCGTCGATGAAGGGCACGGCCTGCGCGTGCGTGTCATCAATGCCGGCGGCGGCGTAGTTGGCGCGCAGCGTGTCGATCTGCTTGGCACCGGCCTGGTGGATGACGATCGGGCGCGTATCGGCGGGCAACAGCGCCAGCGCCTTGGGCACCACGTCGTTCAGCGCGGCGGCGCCCAGACTGCCGCCCACCACCAGCACGCGCAACGGGCCGGTGCGCTCGGCATAGCGTGCTTGCGGCGACGGCAGCGTCGCCAGATCCGCGCGGATCGGGTTACCGACCCACTCGGCGCTGGCCAGCGCATTCGGGAATGCACACAGCACGCGATCAGCCACGCGCGCGAGCACGCGGTTGGCAAGACCAGCAATCGAATTCTGTTCGTGCAGCACCAGCGGGCGACCGAGCAGCACGCTCATCATGCCGCCAGGGAAGGTGATATAGCCGCCCATGCCCAGCACCACGTTCGGACGCACGCGACGCACCACGCCCAGGCTTTGCCAGAACGCCCGCAGCAGATTGAGCGGCAGCAGGAACTTGGTGACGAGGCCCTTGCCGCGCAAACCACCAAACTGCACCGACTCCAGCGGGAAACCGTGCTTGGGCACGAGTTGGCCTTCCATGCCATTCGCGTTGCCGAGCCAGACCACCTTCCAGCCGCGCGCGGCCAGCAGCTTGGCCACCGACAGCGCGGGGAAGATGTGGCCACCGGTACCGCCGGCCATGACGAGAAGGGTGCGCGGCGCGTTGGCCGTCATACCTTGCCCCCTCGCATCAGCACGCGGTTCTCATAGTCGATACGCAGCAGCAGCGCGATCGCCACACAGTTCATCAAAATGCCCGAGCCACCGTAGCTGACCATTGGCAGCGTCAGGCCCTTGGTCGGCAGCAACCCAAGGTTCACACCCATGTTGATGAAGGCCTGCCAGCCGATCCAGATGCCCAGACCCTTGGCGACCAAGCCAGCGAACGTACGGTCGAGCTGCAGCGCAGTGCGGCCGATCTCGAACGCGCGGCGCACCATCCAATAGAACAGCAGGATCACGATCAGCACGCCGATGAAGCCAAGCTCCTCGCCGATCACAGCGAGGATGAAGTCGGTATGGGCTTCTGGCAGGTAGTGCAGCTTTTCGATGCTGCCGCCCAGGCCAACGCCGGTCCACTCACCGCGGCCGAAGGCGATGAGCGAGTGCGTGAGCTGGTACGCCTTGCCCTGTGCGTATTCCTCTTGCCACGGATTCAGGTACGCGAAGATCCGCTCACGCCGCCAGGGCGACAGCAGAACCAGCAGCGAGAACGTCGATACCGCCGTCAGCACCAGCCCGCCGAACAGCTTGCCGTTGACGCCGCCCAGGAACAGGATGCCCATCGCCACGGCCGCGATGACCAGGAACGCGCCCATGTCGGGCTCCAGCAGCAGCAGCGCCCCAACAAACGCCACCGCCACGCCCATCGGCAGGAAGCCCTTGCGCACGCTCTGCATCCAGTCCTGCTTGCGCACGGTGTAATTGGCCGCGTACAGCACCACGGCCAGCTTCATCAACTCCGACGGCTGGAAGTTCATGACGCCCAACGGCAGCCAGCGGCGCGCGCCGTTCACGCCCTTGCCCACGTGCGGGATCAGCACCACGATCAGCATCACCAGCGCGATGATGAACAGCTTGGGCGCGTACTTATCCCAAAACTTGACCGGAATCTGGAAGGCCACGACGGCACCCACCACGCCAATCACCAGGGAGAAGATGTGGCGCGTCAGGAAGTGCCCGTTGCTGTAGTTGGCGTACTTGGGCGAATCAGGCAGCGCGATCGACGCCGAATACACCATCACCAAGCCGAGGCCGAGCAGCACGATCGCCACCCACATCAGCGGCTGGTCGTACTCCATCATCTTGGAGCGTGTGGGCTTGACGCCCGAGACGGCATCGCGCAGGCCGCCCCACGCGTTGCCGATGGTCGCGCCGATGAAGCCACTGCGCTTGATCTGGGTGTCGCTCATAGGAGGACTCCTCGGTCGGCGGCGAGTGCCACCACGGCTTCGTGGAAGACCTGCGCGCGATGTTCGTAGTTACGGAACATATCGAAGCTCGCGCACGCCGGCGAGAGCAGCACGGCATCGCCCGGTTGCGCGCGATCGGCGGCTTCCAACACGGCGGCTTCCAGCGTCGGGGCGTCAACCAGCGTGACACCGGTATTGGCCAGCGCTTCGCGGATCAGCGGTGCATCGCGCCCGATCAGCACCACGGCGCGCGCGTATTGCGCGACCGGCTCGGCCAGCGGTGAAAAGTCCTGGCCCTTGCCCTCGCCTCCAGCGATCAGCACCACATGCTTGGACAGGCCCGACAGCGCCGCCACCGTCGCGCCGACGTTGGTGCCCTTGCTGTCGTCAAAGAATTCGATGTCATCAAACGCGGCGATCAGCTCGACGCGGTGCGGCTCGCCGGCATAGTCGCGCAGACCGTGCAGCAGCGCGCTCACCGGAAGGCCGATGGCGCGGCACAGTGCCAGCGCGGCCATCGCGTTGGTGGCGTTGTGCAAGCCGCGAATGCGTAGCGCGTCGGCGGGCATCAGGCGTTTCAGACGCACCGGCACCGGCGCGGCGGGCGTGGTATCGCCCTTCTTTCGGCGGACCGGCTTTGTCGGCAGATCATCCTCATCGGCTTCTGCCAGCACGATCCACGGCATACCGCCTTCACGTAGCAGGCCGAGCGCGTCAGGCGTGGCCGGCTCGTCCGTGCCGAACGTCACATCGCCGCCCTTGCTCGCGAAGGCCATCACACCGGCGTCCTGACGGTTCAGCACGCGCACGGTGCTGGCGCCGAAGATGCGGCCTTTGGCAGCCGCGTAGGCTTCCATCGTGCCGTGCCAGTCGAGGTGATCCTGCGTGATGTTCAGGATGGTGGCGGCGTCGGCATCCAGCGTATGCGTGGTTTCCAACTGGAAGCTGGAAAGCTCCAGCACCCACACGTCCGGCAGCGTGCCGGCGTCAACACACTCGGTGAGCTTGTCCAGCGCCGACGGGCTGATATTGCCCGCCACGCCAACGGTCTTGCCGGCGCGCTCAGCCAAAGCGCCGGTGAGCGCGGTGGTGGTCGTCTTGCCGTTGGTACCGGTGATGGCTAGCACTCGCGGTGCGTAGCCCTGCGCGGACTTGAGGCCGGCGAGTGCGCGAGCAAACAGTTCGATCTCGCCCCACACCGGCACAGCGCGCTCTTTAGCGGCGGCCAGCAGCGCAGCGACGTTGGCGTCCAGCGGCGACAGGCCGGGGCTGATCGCCACCAGCGTCACGCCTTCCAGCAGCGACATGGCAAACGGGCCGCTCACGAATTCCGCATCCGGCACATGCGCACGCAGCGTCGGCAGGTTGGCGGGCGCCTCGCGCGTGTCAGCCACGCGCACGCGTGCACCGTGGCGTGCGCACCAGCGCGCCATCGCCAGGCCGGATTCGCCCAGACCGAGCACCAGCACAAACGGCGATTCCTGCTCGCCGAACATGCGCGGCTCCTGCACGGTCTCGGCGGCGGGCATCGACTCAGTAGAGTCGAACGTGGCGGCCACAGCTTCCACGTCCGCACCCACGACGGACTCAGCCGCCGCTTCCGTCAGCGTCGGTTCCATGTCGTCGGGATGGGCGATGGGTTCGGTCATGTCCGTGCTCATCGCAGCTTCAGGGTCGACAGGCCAATCAGCACCAGCAGCATGGTGATGATCCAGAAGCGCACGACCACCTGCGTCTCCTTCCAGCCGGAGAGCTCAAAGTGATGGTGCAGCGGCGCCATGCGGAAGAGGCGTCGGCCCTCGCCGTAACGCTTCTTGGTGAACTTGAACCAAGTCACCTGCAGCATCACCGAGAGCGTCTCGACCACGAAGATGCCGCCCATGATGAACAGAACGATCTCCTGGCGCACGATTACCGCGATGGTGCCGAGCGCGCCGCCCAGCGCCAGCGCGCCGACGTCACCCATGAACACCTGTGCCGGATGTGCGTTGAACCACAGGAAGGCAAGCCCCGCCCCGGCCATCGCCGAGCAGAAGATCAGCAGTTCGCCCGCGCCCGGAATGTGCGGGAACAGCAGGTACTTGCTGTAGACGGCGCTACCCATCACATAGGCAAAGATGCCCAGCGCGCTGCCCACCAGTACCACCGGCATGATGACGAGACCATCAAGGCCGTCGGTCAGGTTCACCGCGTTGCTGGAACCGACGATCACGAGGTACGTCAGGATGATGAAACCGAACACGCCCAGCGGGTAGCTGATCTCTTTGAAGAACGGCACGATCAGGTGCGACTTGGCTGGCAGGTTCAGCGAGAAGCCGCTGCGCACCCAATCCAGGAAGAGTTCAAGCACGCGCATGTTGCTGGTCTCGGATACCGAGAACGCCAGGTACGCGGCAGCAAACAGGCCGATCACGGTCTGCCAGAAGAACTTCTCGCGCGAGGACATGCCTTTCGGGTCACGATGCACGACCTTGCGATAGTCATCCACCCAGCCGATGGCGCCGTAGCCGAGGGTGACCAGCAGCACGATCCAGATGAAGCGGTTGCCCCAGTCCGCCCACAGCAGCGTCGACACAGCAATGCCGATGAGCACCAGCACGCCACCCATGGTGGGCGTGCCGGCCTTGACCAGGTGGGTCTGCGGGCCATAGCTGCGCACAGCCTGGCCAACCTTCATTTCCGTCAGGCGACGGATCACCCACGGCCCGAACCCAAGGCCGATCACCAGTGCCGTGAGGGATGCCATCACGGCCCGGAACGTCAGATAGTTGAAGACGCGCAGGAAGCCGTAGTCGTTCTGCAGCCATTGCGCCAATGCCAATAACATGGGTTCTTGCTTCCCTTAATGCTTCTGTTGCGTGGTGGAATCGGCCGGCGATGCTGCAGCCGGGTCTTTCAAGACCAGCGCTTCGACAATGCGTTCCATCCGCATGAAGCGCGAGCCCTTCACCAATACCGTCGCGCCCGGCGCAATGTCCGGCACGCCTTGTTCAATCAATGCTTCGGCGGATGCGAAATGCCGCGCACCGGCGCCAAACGCATCCACCGTGTGTTTCGCCAGTTCGCCCGTCGCCAGCACGGCATCGATGCCGTGCTCGCGCGCATACGCGCCAATCTCTTCGTGGAATGCCGGGCCTTGCGAACCAACCTCGCCCATGTCACCCAGCACCAGCCAGCGCGGTGCCGGCAGTGTGACCAGCGCATCGATGGCGGCGCGCATGGAGTCGGGATTCGCGTTGTACGTGTCGTCGATGACGAGACCGCCGCGGGCGCCCGGCTTGCGCTGCAGCCGGCCCTTGACCGGCGCGAAGTGGCTCAGCGCCTGCGCGATCACGTCCGGTGCCACGCCCGCTGCCAGTGCACATGCCGTGGCGGCCAGCGCATTGCGCGCGTTGTGCACGCCAAGCAGCGGCAGCGTGAAGGCGAAGTGTTGACCCGGCGCTTGCACATCCATGTGCTGACCGTCTGCGGTGTCGGTCACCACACCGGTCACCGCGCCCGCTTCGATACCGAAATCGAGCACGCGGCGCGATCCTGCTGCCGCTTGCCACACGGGAGCGTATTCACCACCGTTGGCCGCATCACGCGGGAACACCGCCACGCCATCGGCCGGCAACGCGGCCAACACGGCGGCATGTTCTTCCGCCACCGCTTCCACGCTGACCATGAACTCCTGGTGCTCGCGCTGCGCGTTGTTGATCATCGCCACGGTCGGCTGTGCAATGACCGCCAGCACAGCCGTCTCGCCCGGATGGTTCATGCCGAGCTCAAGCACAGCCAGCTTGTGCTGCGCGTTCAGGCGGAACAGCGTGAGCGGCAAGCCAATGTCGTTGTTGAAGTTGCCAGCGGTCGCAAGGCGGGCGTCTTCGCCCACGGCCTGCGCGAAGATCGTGGAGATCATCTCCTTGACCGTCGTTTTACCGTTACTGCCCGTGACGGCCACCACCGGAATCGGGAACTGGCGGCGCCAGCCGGCAGCAAGCTGCCCCAGCGCGATACGTGTGTCGGCCACCGTCAGCACGGCGACGTTGCTCGCATCCAGCGTGTCAGGCAGCGCACGCGACACCAGTACCGCGGCGGCGCCGCGCGCGATCACATCCGGCAGAAAATCGTGCGCGTCGAAACGCTCGCCGATCAACGCGACGAACAGGTCGCCGGGCTCGACCGCACGGCTGTCGGTCGTCACGCGACGGATGGCCGCGTCCGGGCCGACGAGGTGCGCGCCGGCCATCCAGGCGGCAGCATCCGTGGCTTGCATCATCACGTTACGGGTGGCGCTCATGCGTTCACCCCGCGTGCAGCCAGTGCCAAGCGCACATGTTCCTGGTCGGAGAACGGACGCTTGCGGCCCGCAATCTCCTGGGTCGATTCATGCCCCTTGCCCGCCACGACGATCACGTCGTGCGCATCGGCGTGGCGCACCGCGTGCAGGATGGCCGCGGCGCGATCTTCGATCTGCGTGGCGGCATAGGGATCGTCCATGCCATCGGCGATCTCGTCGAGGATGTGTTGCGGGTCTTCGCTGCGCGGGTTGTCGGAGGTCAGCACCACGTGCTGCGCCAGCCGCTCGGCGATGGCCCCCATCTGCGGGCGCTTGCCCGGATCGCGATCGCCGCCGCAGCCGAACACGGCCCACAGCTTGCCGCCGCGCGCCTCGGTAATCGGTGCGAGTGCGCGCAGCGTCTGTTCCAGCGCGTCAGGCGTGTGAGCGTAGTCGACCACCACCAGCGGGCCGTCTTCGCCGCCGAAGCGCTCCATGCGGCCGCTTACCGGCTGGAGCTTTTCCAGGCGCGCGATAGCGTCCTGCCACGGCACACCGGCCGCCAGCAAGGCGCCCAGCACACCCAGCAGGTTGGAGACGTTGAACAGGCCGACCGTCGGCGCATGCACCGTCGCGTGGCCAAACGAACCGTCCACATCGAAGGTCGTGCCGGTGCGATGTGCGCGCACGTTGGTGGCGCGCAGCCAGTGCTTGGCGCCGTGCTGCGAGGCCGCATCGCCGTCGATGCCGTATTCGAAGGTCTCGATGCCGGCGCGGGCGTTTTTCAGCAACCGCACACCGGCCGCGTCGTCGCGGTTGATGACGGCAGCGCGCAGGTCAGGCCAGTTGAACAGGCGTGCCTTGGCGAGTTCATACTCGGCCATGGTGCCGTGGTAGTCGAGGTGATCCTGCGTGAGGTTCGTGAACACCGCGATATCGAAACGCGTACCGTCCACGCGGCCTTGCTCCAGGCCGTGCGAGGACACTTCCATCGCGATGGCGCGTGCGCCGGCACGATGCAGGTCGGCCAGGCTGTGCTGCAGTTGAATGGCATCCGGCGTGGTGAAGCCTGTGGCCACCAGCGCGTCGACAAACCCGGTGCCAAGCGTACCCACCACTGCGCAACGCTCGCCCGGTTTAGTGAGCGCCTGCGCGATCCACTGCGAGCACGACGTCTTGCCGTTGGTGCCCGTCACGCCGATCACGCGCAGCGCATCCGGCCCAGGCACGCTATACCACTGCGCAGCCAGCGGCCCGGCCAGCTCAGCCAGGCCGTCCACCGGCAGGATGCGCACCGGTGCGTCGGCCGGCATCGCGTAGCCGTGCGCTTCGGCCAGCACGGCGGATGCGCCGGCCGCGATGGCCTGCGGAATATGCGGGCGCCCGTCTCCATGCTGGCGCACGTTGCCCAGCACGTAGGCGACAAACACATCGCCAGTCTTGAGCTTGCGCGTATCGCTGGTGATGTCTGCGCCGGCCGGCACCTGCGCGCGCAGCCAATCCAGCACCGGCGTAAGGCGCGCGGCAACGGATGGGCGATCGGAATTCACGGTCGTTGATCGGGCCGTCATTGCAGCCCCCCCACAGGTTCTTCCGGCACTTCCGGGGACATCACGAGCTGACGCACGGGCGAATCCGGTGGCACGTTCAAGGCGCGCAGGGTGCCGCCCACGATCTGAGAGAACACGGGGCCGGCCGCCCCGCCGCCGTACCGGTTACCCACCGTGGGCTCGTCCACGCTCACCGCCACGATGATGCGCGGGTTCGACATCGGCGCCAGGCCAATAAACGAGGCGCGATACTTGGAGCGGTCATAACCGCGCCCGGTGTGCTTCCACGCGGTACCGGTTTTGCCGCCCACGCGATAGCCCATCACCTGGGCCTGGGGTGCGGTGCCGCCGGGTGCCGTCACCGTCTCGAGCATCTGACGGACTTGCCGCGCCACCTCCGGCGAGATCACGCGCTCGCCCTGCGGCGGCTGGCCGTTGGTGCGGTACATCGTGACCGGGATCAGCTCGCCATCGTGCGCGAAGATGGTGTACGCATGGGCAATCTGGAACAGCGACACCGACAGGCCGTAGCCGTACGACATGGTCGCCTGCTCGATACGGCGCCACTTGTTGGCCGGCCGCAGCCGCCCCGCCACCGCGCCTGGAAAGCCAATCTTCGGCGCCTGCCCCAGGCCGACGCTGGTGAACATGTCCCACATTTCCTGTGGCTTGAGCGTCATCGCGATCTTGGTCGTGCCGATGTTGCTCGAGTGCTGGATAACCTGCGCGACCGTCAACGTGCCGTAGTTGCTCGTATCGGAAATGGTGGCGCCTTCGAAGTTGTATTTGCCGTTGGTCTGCACCAGCGTGGTGGGCGTCACGCGCTTGAGTTGCAGCGCCAGGCTGATGGTGATGGGCTTCATCATCGAGCCGGGCTCGAAGGTGTCGGTCAGCACGCGGTTGCGCAGCTGCTCGCCCGACAGGCGGGTGCGATCGTTCGGGTTGTAGGTCGGATAGTTCGCCAGTGCCAGCACTTCACCGGTCTGGGCATCCAGCACGATGGCGCTGGCTGCCTTGGCATGGGTGCGCTCGATGGCGGCCTTCAGTTCATTGAAGGTCAGATACTGGATCTTGGCGTCGATCGACAGCGTCTGATCGTGGCCGTCGCGTGGCGCCTTGAGCACGCCCACGTCTTCTACCACGCGGCCGAGGCGGTCCTTGATCACCTGACGCTGGCCGGCCGCACCCGCGAGGTCGACCTCGCGCGCCAGTTCCATGCCTTCCTGGCCCTTGTCCTCAACGTTGGTGAAGCCAACGATGTGCGCCATCGCCTCCCCTTCCGGGTAGAAGCGCTTGTACTCACGTGTCTGATAGATACCGTCGATTTTGAGCGCGGCAATCTGGTCGGCCACCTCGGGCAGCACCTGGCGCTTGAGGTAGACGAAGCCTTTGTCTTCGCCCAGCTTGGTGGCCAGTTCCTTATTGTTCATGCCGAGCAGCTTGGCGAGCTTCTGCATGTCGGTGCCGGGCACGTCGTTCGGCACGTCTTCCGGCACGGCCCAGATGGCTTTCACCGGCAGGCTGGTGGCCAGCACCAAACCATTGCGATCAAGGATCTTGCCGCGCGTGGCCGGCAGCTCCAACGTGCGCTGGAAGCGCTTCTTGCCTTCGGCCTCGTAAAAGCGGTTGCCCGGGCCCTGAATCCACAACGCACGGCCGATCAGCGCCATGAACGCCGCGAACATCAGGAAGACCACCAGCTTCGAGCGCCACATCGGCAAGCGCAGGCCCAGCACCGGGCTAGCAGAGAACTGGCCCAGGCGCGCGCGCGCCGTGGTGCCGTTGGATTTGCGTGCGCCGCTCATGGCCGGACTCCTGAAGCCGTGGGCGCGCTGGCCGCGGCGGAGGCATCGGCCCCGGCCACCGGCACATCGGCAAACCCCTGCAGATACTGCGTACGACCCGCCTGTGCGGGCGACATCTTCAATTGCTTGCTCGCAATGTCAGCAATGCGAGCGCTCTTGCCCAGCGCGCTCTGCTCATATTGCAGGCGCGACCAGTCAGTGTTGAGTTGCTTTTCCTCCGCCTGCGCGCGATCCAGCGCGACAAACAGTTGCCGCGCCTGATGCTGCGAACTGACCAGCGACAGTGCGCACAGCACCAGCGCAGTCAGCAGGAACATGTTCAGGCGGTTCATGGCGTGCGTCTCCGTCGGCTCAGCAGCGTTCAGCCACGCGCATGATGGCCGAGCGCGCGCGCGGGTTGGCCGACACCTCGGCCTCCGACGGCTTCACACGGCCCAGCAAGCGCAATTGCGGCGCCGGCAGCTCATGCGCACGCAGCGGCATCCGACGCATTTCCGGCGCGGCGGATTGCTCCGGGCGCGCCAGAGCCTGCATGAAGCGCTTGACGATGCGATCTTCCAGCGAATGGAAGCTGATCACGACGAGACGTCCCCCCTGTTCCAGGCGATCAAAGGCAGCCTTCAGACCGGTTTCGAGGTCCGCAAGCTCTTGATTGACGTGAATCCGTAAAGCTTGAAAGGTGCGGGTCGCAGGGTCTTGACCCTTCTCGCGTGTCTTGACGGCTTGCGCCACGAGCGCGGCAAGCTCGGATGTGCGATCGAGAGGACCTCGATCCCCGGATTGGCCCCGGCGAGCAACAATCGCCTTTGCAATCTGTACAGCAAACCGTTCTTCCCCATAGTCCCGTATCACCCTCGCAATGTCGCGCTCATCAGCCTCGGCCAGCCATTGGGCTGCGGTGATGCCGCGCGTGGTGTCCATCCGCATGTCGAGCGGGCCATCCATCCGAAACGAGAAGCCACGTGCGCCTTCGTCGATCTGCGGCGAGCTGATGCCCAGATCGAGCAGCACGCCGGCCACCCGCTCCACGCCGCGCGCATCCAGGCACTCGGCCATCTGCGCGAAGCTGTCATGCTCAATAGCGAAGCGGGCATCCTGGATGGTGCCCGCTTCGGAGATTGCTGCCGGGTCCTTGTCGAAGGCGACAAGTCTGCCGCCGGGCCCCAGCCGTTCCAGGATGCGCCGGCTGTGCCCGCCTCTCCCGAAAGTTCCATCGATATAGATGCCGTCGTCGCGCCAGATCAGCGCATCGACCGCTTCGTCTAAGAGCACCGTTTGATGGCGCAGTCCCGAACTGGCTTGGGTTGTCATCTCGCGTCATCAAAAGGAGAAATTCTTGAGGGCGTCGGGCATGCCTTGCGCCATGGCGGCTTGCTCCTTCGCGGTGTACGTGGCGGCGTCCCAGACTTCGAAGTGGCTGCCCATGCCGAGCAGCATCACGTCGCGTTCCAGAACGGCCGCCGTGCGCAATTCAGGTGTGATGAGGACGCGGCCGGCGGTATCGAGCTCCACATCGGCGGCGCTGCCCAGGAAGATCCGCTTCCACCAGTGGGCTTCCATCGGCAGCGCGGCGATGCGCTCGCGAAAGCGTTCCCACTCCGGGCGCGGAAACAGCATGAGGCAACCGTCCGGGTGCTTGGTCACAGTCACCCGGCCCTCGGCCTGCAGCTGAAGCGCTTCGCGGTGCCGCGACGGAATCGACATCCGCCCTTTGGCATCCAGCGTCAGCGCCGACGCACCCTGGAACACGTTGGATTCTCTCTCCGGTCGGCGGGGTTACCGCCTTCAATTGGCTCGCAAAACCGCCTCTTCAAACCACAAAACTACACTTTCTGACACTGTTTCCCACTTTAGAGGAACCATTTTAGGCGGTCAAGGCTTGTCAGGGGCTGCGAGAGGGAAAATTTGCAATCAGAACAATGACTTAGCGAGCCCCGGCAGAGCGCCCCTGCCACTTTTCCCAATCAAATGAAGGAGATAGCGTGATTTATGTAGAAACCACGTGAGAGAACAGAGCGCGACAAAGCCCGCAGCGGCAGGCAAAGGGCCACTGCAGCGCAAGTCGGGCGAATGGTGGAGAGCGGGTTGCCGCCGGGTGGCGGCATGCGGCTCAGATGCGGTAGGCGGCGGTCGTCATGACGCGCGAGGCGGCACGCATGGCTTGACGGATGGGCGCGGGCAGATCAATGCCGCCGGCCTCGCGGGCATTGTCGCCGTGGCGAATCTCGTCGTCGCGCATCTGGGCGACGATGGCGCGCGAGCGAGTGTCCTGCTCGGGCAGTTTGTCGAGATGGCCGTCCAGGTGGTGCTCGACCTGGCGCTCGGTCTCGGCGACGAAGCCGAGGCTGATCTTGTCACCCAGGCGGCCGGCCAGCGCCCCGATGGCGAAGGCACCGGCGTACCACAGCGGGTTGAGCAGGCTTGGGCGGTCGCCCAGTTCCTGCAGGCGCTGGGCGCACCAGGCAAGGTGGTCCTCTTCTTCGCGGGCAGCTTCGTCGAGTTGCGCGCGGATGGCGGGGTCACGCGCAAACAGCGCTTGCCCCTGGTACAGCGCCTGGGCGCACACCTCGCCAACGTGGTTGACGCGCATCAGGCCAGCGGCATGACGACGCTCGGCCTCAGAGAGCTTGGCCGCGTCATCGGCGCCATCGGCAGAAGTAGAGGCACCGGAGGCGATGACGGCATCGGCGGGGTTCGGTCGGCTGGCGCGAGTGATGCCGGCCACGGCGCGCAGGGCGCGGTCGAATTCGGGAAGGAAATTGTCGAGCATGCAGGTCGATCCTGAGATCAGGCGCCGCCGGCAATGGCGTGCGGCGCATGCGTCATTGTACGACCCCAGCCCAGCAAGGCCTTGCGTCCGATCAGATGCGCGGCCACCAAACACAACTGTACGGGATAACCCTGTTGGCATTGGGATCGCATCCAAAACTGCGAGGAATCGCAAGCGCACATCACATTTCTATTTCTGAATTTGAAACAGCCTGTTGCCCGGATCAGACAGCAAACGGGCGTTTGCGAACATTCGTTCGCAAATTTCGACCGAGGCTTGTAACACGTTGCTACATTAATCAGCGACTTCACTTGAAAGTCGTGGGGCGGGAAGACGGGAACGGAGGGTCTGCCTGCCACCAAGTTCAATAAATAAGGATCTGGAGACCGACCGATGAAGAAATCGCTGCTGGCATTGGCAGTGCTGGGCACGTTTGCGGGTGTTGCGCAGGCTCAGTCGAGTGTGACGCTGTACGGCGTGGTCGACGCGAACGTCGAATACGTCAACCATGAGCAGAACGTAACGGCGGCAGGCGTCGCCATTCCGGGCAGCAGCGGTTCGCGCCTTGCGATGCAGGCAGGCGGCCTGTCTTCCAACCGTTGGGGCCTGCGCGGCGTCGAAGACATCGGTGGCGGCCTGAAGAGCCTGTTCGTGCTGGAATCGGGCTTCGCCATGGACACTGGCACGCTGCAGCAAGGCGGCCGCCTGTTCGGCCGGCAAGCCTTCGTGGGCCTGCAGGGCGATTGGGGCAAGGTCACGCTGGGCCGCCAATACACCACGATCTTCGACATGATGGCGAACTTCTCGCCGAGCGGTTACGCCACGCAGTGGGAGCCGGTGGTCGGCCTGCTGGGTGCGAACTTCCGCGAAGACAACGTGATCAAGTACACCGGCGCGTTCGGTCCGCTGACGGTCGTGGGCCACTGGTCCTTCGGCGAGCGCGCGGGCAGCAACACGGCCAACTCGGCCTACGGTATCGGTGCGAACTACTTTGCCGGCCCGTTCGGCTTGGGCGTGGCGTATGACGAAGTGAAGGTGCCGTCGGTGCAGGAACTCGCCGGCGGCCCGGGCAACGACTACGGCCGCGACAAGCGCGCAGCCGTGGCCGCCAGCTACACGGTCGGCCCGGTCAAGGTGATGGGCGGCTACCGCTATGGCAACACCCAGGCCCCGAGCACCGGCACGCCGGCCCTGATTCCGCACCGCGACGATCTCTACTGGCTGGGCGTGAACTACCAGGCAACCACGGCGCTGGGCCTGACGCTGTCGTACTACTACGACAACATCAAGGAAGCGACCATCGGCGGCGTGACGACCAACCCGCGCAAGCCGCAGCAGTGGAACTTCATCGCCGATTACAACTTCTCGAAGCGCACCGACGTGTACCTGACCGCAGCCTATTCGCGCAACGGCTCGCTGAACTGGGATTCGATCGGCTACACGCCCACGGGGATGTCCGTTGGCTACCTGCCTGCCGCATCGCAGACGTACTTCATCACGCCGGACTCGAACAGCCAGCTGGGCGTGGCGATTGGTGTGCGCCACAAGTTCTGACGCGCGGCACAGACTGTTTTTGCCCGCCGCCCCTCTCCTTGGCGGGCGCAGGAAGGCACCTTCGGGTGCCTTTTTGCATGGCCGCACGCTATGCTCTGGCGGGCCGCCCGATGCATGATGGGCGGCCCTCATAACGACAACAACGCGAACCCCACGGGAGACCTGCATGTCCTCTTCGACGCCTTCTACCTTGGCAGCGCCTGCCGCCGACACAGCCACCGATGCCGCCACCCAAGCAAGCCGCTCGCGCATCGTCTTTGCGAGCTTCATCGGCACGGCCATCGAGTTCTACGATTTCTACGTCTACGCCACGGCCGCTGCGCTGGTGATCGGACCGGTGTTCTTCCCGCATGGCTCGGCCACGGCGCAGGCGCTGTCGGCCTTCGTCACGTTCGGCATCGCCTTTATTGCGCGACCGATCGGCTCGTTCCTGTTCGGTCACTTTGGTGATCGCATTGGGCGCAAATCGACGCTGGTGGCCTCGCTGCTGGTGATGGGCGTCTCGACCACGCTGATTGGGCTGGTGCCGGGATACGACAGCATCGGCACATTGGCGCCCGTCCTGCTGTGCATCTTGCGCTTTGGCCAGGGCATCGGCCTGGGCGGCGAATGGGGCGGCGCAGCGCTGCTGGCAACGGAGAACGCACCGGCCGGCAAGCGCGCGTGGTTCGGCATGTTTCCGCAGCTTGGGCCGTCGGTAGGTTTCCTGGCCTCGAACGGATTGTTCTTCGGATTGGCGGTCGCCCTGTCGGACGAGCAGTTCCGCAGCTGGGGCTGGCGCGTGCCGTTCCTGGTAAGCGCGGTGCTAGTGGCACTGGGCCTGTACGTGCGCTTGAAGATTGCGGAAACGCCGGCCTTCCAGGCCGCCATCGACCGGCAGGAGCGCGTAAAGGTACCGGTTGCCGAACTGCTGTCGCGCCACTGGTGGCCGACGCTGCTGGGCGCACTGGCCATGGTGGTCTGCTACACGCTGTTCTATATCTCGACGGTGTTCTCGCTGTCGTACGGCGTGAGCACGCTGCATTTCTCGCGCCCCGAATTCCTTGGGCTGCTGTGCCTGGCAGTGGTGTTCATGGGGCTGGCGACGCCGCTCTCGGCCCTGGCATCCGACCGCTTCGGGCGCAAGCCGGTGCTGATCGTAGGCATCATCGCGGCCATCCTGTCAGGCTTCACGATGGCACCGCTGCTGGGTAGCGGGTCGACGCCGCTGGTCGCGCTGTTCCTCATCATCGAGCTGTTCTTGATGGGCGTGACCTTTGCACCGATGGGCGCGCTGCTGCCGGAGCTGTTCCCGACCCACGTGCGCTACACAGGCGCCGGCGTGTCGTACAACCTGGGCGGCATTCTCGGGGCGTCGATTGCGCCGTACATCGCGCAGGTGCTGGCCTCGCAAGGTGGCCTGAGCTGGGTGGGCATGTATGTGTCGGTGGCGGCAACGGTTAGCCTGATCGGCGTGCTGTGCATGCGTGAGACGCGCGATACGCAGTTGATGTAACCCGAACCCATCCGAACATCTCAAGCGGCATGGCGCCAGGCAAAGCGATTTGCCTGGCATCGCGCTTAATCCCAAGAGGTGGGGCCGGAACGCCCGCGCTTGATGCCACTACGCACACGCTTGCCTTCCAGGCGGCGGGCCTTGGCCGCGCGGGTCGGCTTGGTGGCAATACGTGACTTGGGTACGGACAGCCCAGCCGCAATGAATGCGGCCAAACGTTCACGGGCATCCTGGCGGTTACGGTCTTGGGTGCGAAACCGTTGCGCATCAATCACGAACACACCCTCGTCGGTCAAACGGCGGTCGCGCTTTGCCAGCAGGCGGGCGCGCAACGCTTCGGGCAACGAGGGCGATTGGGCGATGTCAAAACGCAGTTCCACCGCCGTGGACACCTTGTTCACGTTCTGCCCGCCCGCCCCGCTCGCGCGCACAAAGCGCTCGACCAGTTCCGTATCAGGAATGGTCAGATCTGGCGTGATTTGGAGATCTGTGCTGGGCATTTAGGGATTGTAAGGTGGGGGCCGCTGTGGGCTTGGTTGGCCACGGCATCAAGGCACGCCAATCGAAACATGCCAACGCGTGCAAAAATAACGCCTTCGCATTCGCACGATTGCACGCCCACCACGCCTTCCCGGAGATCCACGCATGTATCACGGAGAACGTTTCAATGGCTTCAGCCACCTGGCCGGGGCCATCCTTGCCACTGCCGGCATGGCGGTGCTGGTGACATCGTCGGCGCTGCACCACGATGCCTGGAAGGTGGTCAGCTCCGTGGTCTACGGCACCACGCTGGTCCTGCTGTACACGATCTCGACGCTGTATCACAGCCTGCGCGGCCCGGCCAAGGCCGTCCTGCAGCGGCTGGACTATTGCGCCATCTACCTGTTGATTGCCGGCAGCTACACGCCGTTTGCGCTGGTGACGCTGCGCGGCCCGTGGGGCTGGACGCTGTTCGGGGTCAACTGGGCGCTGGCGGCCATCGGCATTGTGCAGGAACTCTGGATCGGCCGCCGCACGCGCCTGTTCTCGCTGCTGATCTACGTGGTGATGGGGTGGCTGGTGCTGTTTGCCATGGGGCCGCTGGCAGCTGCATTGCCTGCGCCGGGTCTGTGGTGGCTGGTGGCGGGCGGTGCGCTCTATACCGCTGGCGTCGGGTTCTTCCTCTTCGACGAGAAAGTACGGCACTTCCACGGCATCTGGCACCTGTTCGTGCTGGCAGGCAGCGTGTGCCAGTTCATCAGCATCCTGCTGTACGTGGGCTGACCCGCCGCAACACGTAAAAAAGCCGCGATCTCTCGCGGCTTTTTCTTTGCGCCTACGCAGAGTTACGCAGACTCAGGCACGCTTCTTCAACGCCTCATCCCGCAGTTCGCGGCGCAGGATCTTGCCGACGTTGGTCTTCGGCAGCTCGTTGCGGAATTCGATGAACTTCGGACGCTTGTAGCCGGTGAGCTGCTCCTTGCAGAACTCCTGCAGCTTCTCTTCGGTGAGCGTCGGGTCACGGCGCACCACGAACAGTTTGACGACCTCACCCGAGTGCACGTCCGGTACGCCCACGGCGGCCACTTCCAGCACGCCCGGGCACATTGCCACCACGCCTTCGACCTCGTTCGGGTACACGTTGAAGCCTGACACCAGGATCATGTCCTTCTTGCGATCGACGATCTTGGTGTAGCCGCGCTCGTCCATCACACCCACGTCGCCGGTCTTGAAGAAGCCGTCGGCGTACATGACCTTGGCGGTTTCGTCGGGGCGCTTCCAGTAGCCGGCCATGACCTGCGGGCCGCGGATGCAGATTTCACCCGCCTGGCCGATCGGCAGATCGCGGCCTTCGTCGTCGCGGATGGCGATTTCGGTGCCCGGAATCGGCAAGCCGACGGTGCCCGAGAACTTGTCGGTATCGGTTGGGTTGCAGATGGCCGACGGCGAGGTTTCCGACAGGCCGTAGCCCTCGATGATCGGGCAGCCCGTCACCTCCAGCCACTTCTTGGCCACGGCTTCCTGCACCGCCATGCCGCCACCGTTGGCCACGCGCAGGTTGGAGCAGTCAACATCCTTGAACTCGGGGTTGTTCAGCAGCGCGTTGTACAGCGTGTTCACGGCCGGGAACATGTGGAAGCGGTACTGCTTGAGCACCTTGATGAAGCCCGGGATGTCGCGCGGGTTCGGGATCAGCACCGCCAGCCCGCCCTTGCGCATCGACAGCAGGCAGCACACCGTCAGCGCGAAGATGTGATACAGCGGCAGCGCGGTGATCGTGACGATTTCTTCGTCGGCAGCCAGCATGCGACCATCGCGGCCGGGCTTGGTGAGCGCCGGATTCATCCACGCCTCGGATTGCAGCACGTTGGCGACGATGTTCCGGTGCAGCAGCGTTGCGCCCTTCGACACGCCGGTCGTGCCGCCCGTGTATTGCAGGAAGGCCACGTCGTCCGGGCCGACGGAGGTCGGCTTGAGCGCCAGCTTGGCGCCCTCTTCCAGCGCGGTATTGAAGCGGATGCAGCTGGGCAATTCCCACGCCGGCACCATCTTCTTGACACTGCGCACGACAAAGTTGACCAGCATGCCCTTGAGGCCGCCGAGCATGTCGCCCATGCTGGCCACCACGATATGCTTGACCGGGGTGTTGGGCAGCACCTGCTGCAGCGTCGTCGCGAAGTTCTCCAGGATGATGATGGCTTCGGCGCCGCTGTCCTTGAGCTGGTGTTCCAGCTCGCGCGGGGTGTAGAGCGGGTTGACGTTGACGACCACGTAGCCGGCGCGCAGCACGGCAGCCAGCGCCACCGGGTACTGCAGCACGTTCGGCATCATCAGCGCGACGCGGGCGCCGGGCGCCAGGCCACGCGATTGCAGCCAGGCCGCCAGTTGGCGCGAGTACGTATCGATCTCGCCGTAGGTCAGGACCTTGCCCATGCACTCGAAAGCGCGGCGATTGCGGTTCTTCTGAAAGGAATCTTCAAGCAGATGCGCCAGCGATCGATACTGCGACGCATCGATGTCGGCGGGCACCCCGGCGGGGTACTGCTTCAGCCACGGTTTATCCATGGGCGTGTCTCCTGGCGATTGTCGATTTTTTCGAATGGTCGTTCGATTTTTTCCGCATCGTACGCGGATGTTTGTGTCAAAACAATAACTTAGACGGTTCCCTCAGCCCATCGTGCGTGCTTGAAACCGGCGCAGAAACAGCCGCTGGCATCACTTTTGCGTGACCGCGCCATCTGCCCCAAGCAGCGCCGGCGGAGCCAATGCCCGCAGCGTAGCCTCACGCCTGGGCTTAGGCTCGTGCGCCATGGTTTTGACGTCGGCGTAAAAGCGCGCCCAGTCGCCGCCGTCGCGGTGATATAGCGCCGTGAACGCCGGCACCCACTCCAGGTAACTCGCCACGGCGCCCAGATGCGCATTCGACAGCGGCTGCGCAAACCAACGGTCGTAGCCGGTATAGCCGCCCCAGCTTGCTTTGAGCTTGGCGTAATCCGCTTGCAGGCTCGCGAAGATGGCGCGTTTGCCGGCGCGCTTCTCATCGTCCGACACGGGGCTGGCGTACAGCGTCTCAAGCCGGTTGCGATAGTCCAGCAACAGGGCGCGGAATTGTACGCGGCGGGCATCGTATGTGGCGTATTCCGCGCGGACTTCGGGCGTTGCTGCGTCAGCCAGCCAGCGATCAACGCCAATCGTCTCGACTGCGGTGGCGAAGGATTCATTGAAGGCCGTATCGCCCTTGGCATAGACCACCTGGTGCGCCAGCTCATGGAAGATCAGGCGCGCCAGTTCGCCCTCGGGCAGGCCGACGAAGGTGTTGAGCAGTGGGTCGTCGAAATAACCCAGTGTGGAATACGCAGGAATGCCGGCCACATCCACGTCCAAACCCTCGGCGCGCAGCGTGTCGGCATAGGCCTCTGCGACATTGCGGTCGTAGTAGCCGCGATACGTCACGCAACCGACGACGAGGAAGCACCACTCCTTGAGCTTGACCGACAGCTCCGGCGCGGCAAACACGTTCCACACCGCAAAGGGGCGCTTGAGGTTGGCGTACACGCGGTAGCTGCCGTTATCTGGCAGCGCCAACTCGCGCGAGGCGTAGATGCGGATGCTGCGGGCATCCTCCAGCCGCTTGGCGAGCTTGTCGTTGTGCGCGGTGCGGGCGTCTTCGATGGCCTGGTCGATCGGCTCGCGCTGCGCCATCAACGAAAGGTGCCCGGCGACCGACTGGTAGTAGTAGCCGAGGGTGTCGCAACCAGTCAGCAGTGCCGAGCCGGCCAGCGACAGCACCACGCACAGCGCGCGAACGCCACGCATCGCGGCCTCGTCAGGCGGCCTGCGCGACAGGCGCGACCTCGACCAGGCAATCGTAGAAGGTGGGCGCGCGGCCCATGTCGGTCAGGCGCTGGCTGGTCAGCTCGTTGGCGTTGGTGCCGTCGGGTGCCAGCTTCTTCCACCAGATCGACAGGCCGACGACCACACCGCGCCGCGCGCGATCGGTCACGCGGGCGCGCGCCTGCATCGTGCCGCGGTCATTGAAGATGCGGACCAGTTCGCCATCGGCCACGCCACGCGGCAGTGCATCGTCAGGGTGGATGTCGAGGTGCGGCTCGCCTTCGGTGCTGCGCAGGCTGTCGACGTTGACGAAGGTCGAGTTGAGGAAGTTGCGCGCCGGCGGCGAGATCATCGACAGCGGGTAGCGCTTGGCCAGCTCCGGCGTGCTGATGGCCGATTCGTACGGCGGCACGTAGCCGGGCAACGGGTCGAGGCCGTCCTTCGCCATCAGCTCGGAATAGAACTCGCAGCGGCCGGACGGCGTGCGATAGCCGCCACGCGCGAGCGGCGCAGCCGGATGCGCCAGCTTCTGCCAGCCCTCGCGCTTGAGCGTGGCCCAGTCGATGTGCGCGGCGGCCGGATCATCACGGCGGATGGCCTGGGCGGCGATGTCGTCGTCGGACTCGGCGAAGCAGGCATCAGCAAAGCCCATGCGTTGCGCGATGCGGCGGAAGATCTCGGTGTTCGGCAGCGACTGGCCCATCGGCGCAATGGCGGCGTTGTTGGCGAGCACGTAGGTGTGGCCGTAGGCCTTGTGCACATCCACGTGTTCGAGCTGCGTGGTGGCGGGCAGGAGGATGTCAGCGTAGTCAGCGGTGTCGGTCTGGAAGTGCTCCAGCACCACGGTGAAGAGGTCTTCGCGTGCGAAGCCGGCCGCCACCTTGCGCGAGTCCGGCGCCACGGCCACCGGGTTGCTGTTGTAGACGACCACCGCCTCGACCTTCGGGCCGAACGATGCATCGCCCGTATGCAACAGCGCATCGCCGATGGTGCTCATATTGATCGTGCGTGGAAGCCCATGGGGCAGCAGGTCCGGGCGCTGCAGCTTGGCGTTGTCGATCGGGAAGAAGCCCGACGTCGACAGTTGCAGACCACCCGCCGCATCGCGCCATGCGCCCACTAGCGACGGCAGGCACGCCACCGCACGCACGCCCTGCCCGCCGCCGTGCGCGCGCTGCATGCCGTAGTTCAGGCGGATGGCTGCCGGCTGCCTGTCGCGCACGACCGTCGTGCCGTACAGCTTGGCGAGCCACTCGATATCCGCCGCATCGACGCCGCACAGCGTGGCCGCATACTCCGGCGTGTATTGCTGTGCGCGCTCGCGCAGCGCCTCGAAGCCGAGCGTGTGGTTGGCGATGTAGTCGTGATCGAGCAGATCATCGCGGATCAGCACGTGCATCATCGCCAGCGCCAGCGCCGCATCGGTGCCCGGGCGCACAGCCAGATGGCGGTGGCACTTCTCGGCCGTCAGCGAGCGGTATGGGTCAATCGCCACGAGCGTGGCGCCGCGCCGCTTGGCTTCCTGCGCACGCGTCCAGAAATGCAGGTTCGAGGCGATCGGGTTGGCGCCCCAGATCAGGATCAGCTTGGCGTCCTGCACATGCTCAATGTCCATGCCGAGGCTCGCGCCGTACGTATAGCGCAGCGCCGTCGCACCGGCCGACGCGCAGATCGTACGATCAAGCAGCGACGCGCCCAGCTTGTGGAAGAAGCGCGCGGCCATGCTCTCGCCCTGCACCAACCCCATGGTGCCGGCGTAGCTGTACGGGAGGATGCCTTCCGGGTTGCGCGCCGCAATGTCGCCCAGGCGCGTGGCGATGGTGTCGAGCGCCTCGTCCCACGTGATGGGTTCGAACTTGCCCTCACCTTTGGCACCCACGCGCTTCATCGGCGTGAGCAGGCGGTTCGGGTGGTACGTGCGTTCGGCGTAGCGGTTGACCTTGGTGCACAGCACGCCGGCCGTGGTCGGGTGATCCGGGTCGCCCTGCACGCGGGTGGCGCGGCCGTCTTCCACGGTGACGAGCAAGGCACAGGTGTCGGGGCAATCGTGCGGGCAAGCCGCACGGATGACTTGGGTGGACATCGGGGACTCCGGAGTGGGGTGGCGGCCGCATAACGTGCGTGACCGCGATGATCCGGAAATTGTAATCGCCCGCTACGCGCCACGCAGCGGGGTGGAACCCCGCGTCACCAAGCGCCCTGTCAGCAAGACGCGCCGGATGGGCAAGTCAGGTTGCGCAAGGCGATCCTGCAACATCGCCATCGCCATGCGACCGATGTCATACACCGGTTGCTCGATCACGGTGATACCGGGGCCAGCCAGTTCCGTCCACGGCTCGTTGTCAAACCCGGCCACGGCGATGTCGCGCGGCACTTCCAGCGACAGGCGGCGCAGCGCCCGCAGCACGCCCAACAGCGATTGCGCGTTACTGGCGACCAGCGCGTCGGGGCGTTCGCCCGACTGTTCACTCGCCGATAGCCATGCCAGCGTCTCGGCCTCGGCGGCCTCGGCGGTGGGCAGGATGAAGCGCGCCTCGGCCGTCAGCCCATTGCGCGCCAGTGCGGCGGCGAAGCCGGCCTGGCGCTCGGCCCCGGTGCTGCTGGTGCGCCCGAACAGCCCGCCGATGCGGCGATAGCCCTGCGATGCCAAGTGCTCAGCTAAACCCTGCGCGGCCTGCTGGTTGTCGAGCACCACAGCATCCACACCACATGCCGGGCCGGCGCGGTCGATCAGCACCATGGGGTAGCCCAGGTCCACCGGTTGCTGCGCTTCGGCAATCCCCCGTGTGGGCGAAAGGATCACCCCGGTCACGCGCTCCTCCGCCATCAGGCGCAGGTACATCGCCTCCTTCTCGGGGTCTTCATCGGAATTGCAGAGGATCACGCGCAGACCAGCGGCGTAGGCGGCGTCTTCCACCGCGCGGCTGACGCTGGTGAAGAACGGGTTGCGGATGTCCGACACGATCAGCCCGACCGTCTGCGCCTGCTGCGAGCGCAGCCGCCGCGCCGACAGGTTCGGCCGATACCCTGACGCCGCCACGGCCGCATCGACGCGCTTGCGCAATTCCACGCTCACTGGGCCGCCGGCCAGCGCACGCGACACGGTCGCCACCGACACACCCGCCGCCGCCGCCACGTCCTTAATCCGAACCGTCATGCTGAAATCGTTTCCACAAAAACCTCATGATAGCGAAAGGCGACACAGCCACCAATGTCGACGCCTCTCAGGGAAAACCCCGTAAACAGCGGAATCACCGTCACTTTACGCGGCGGCGCACATTGACACCCCAACTGTAATCGATTTCAATTCGCCATCATTGATGACACGTATGCCGGGCCGCGACCTTGTGAGCCCGGCAGCCGCAGGAGACTCCGCCGCATGGCTTCCGCCCTGATCTGCGCCGAACGCATCCGCTTGCAGCAGCACGCCACCGACAAGGCCAGCGCCATCCGCGCCGCAGGCCAGTTGCTGGCCGATTCCGGCTGTATCGACCCCTCCTATATCGACAGCCTCTTGCGCCGCGAAACCGTGGCCAACACGTTTCTCGGGCACGGCGTCGCCATCCCGCACGGCATGGGCGAAGACCGTCACCTGATCCGCCAGACGGGCATTGCCGTGCTGCAGTTTCCTGAGGGGCTGGAATGGCACCCCGGGCAGACCACGCATCTGGTCTTCGCCATTGCCGCGCAGTCGGATGAGCACATCGCACTGCTGCGCCGGCTGACGCGATTGCTGAACGATGACGCGCGACTGCGCCAGCTCTTCACCACCCAGAACGCTGAAGACATCGTCGCCGCGCTCTCCAGCGACGTACCGCCCCCGGTGGCCAGCGCCCCGGGCACGGACCTCGCCGAGCAGCGCACGCTCACGCTGGAGTACCCCAGCGGCCTGCACGCCCGCCCCGCCGCGCAGTGGGTGGAAGCCGCGCGCCGGTTTGCTGCGCGCATCCAGGTCCGCCATGGCGATGAGACGGCCGATGCCAAGAACCTCGTCGCGCTGCTTCAACTGGGGCTCGCTGCTGGCAGCACGCTGACGCTGTCCGCCGAAGGTCCGGACGCGGCCGCCGCGCTCGACGGCCTGCAGCAGACCATCCGCAGCCTGACCGCGCAGGAACGGGCCCAGGCCGCGCGCGACACGCAAGCCGCCCGCGCACGCCAGACCGCGCACGGCTGGCAAGCCGATGCCGCTGCGCCCGCTATCGGCGGCATTGCGGCGAGCCCGGGGCTGGCGATCGGGCCTGTCCACGTGCTGCAGCATGGCGCGGCCACGGTGCCCGATCACCCCGTCGCCCTCACCACGGGCGGCGACCTGCTGGACAAGGCCCTGGCCGACACACGCGCCGAACTGGCCGCCCTCGCCCACGACACCGCCGCCCGCATCGGCGAGGCCGAAGCCGGCATCTTCAAGGCCCAAGCGGAATTGCTGGGCGATACCGACCTGATGACGCTGACCTGTCAGGCAATGGTCGAAGGCCACGGCGTGGCCTGGTCGTGGCATCAGGCGGTGGAGCGACTGGCCGAACGGCTGGCCGCGTTGGGCAACCCGCTGCTGGCTGCACGTGCGGCAGACCTGCGCGACGTGGGGCGGCGCGTGCTGGGGCATATCGATCCAGCGTTGCGGGGCACGTCGCAAACGCTGCCGGACACGCCGTGCATCCTGGTTGCGGCCGACCTGTCGCCGTCGGACACGGCCGCGCTGGATACGCGCTGCATCCTCGGCATCGTCACTGCGCAAGGCGGGCCGACCTCGCACACTGCCATCCTGACGCGCACGCTGGGCATTCCCGCCGTCGTAGCCGCCGGCCCCGCTGTACTGGATGTGGCGCCTGGCACCCAGGTCATCGTAGATGGCACCGGCGGCCGGATGGTGCTGGACCCGGATGTCGCCACCGTCGCCAGCGCGCGTGCCTGGCTGCAAGAAGACGCCGCGCGCACGCAACGCGAACAGGCTGAACGTAGCCTGCCCGCCCGTACCCGCGACGGCCATACGGTAGAGATCGCCGCCAACGTCAACCTGCCCGCGCAGGCCGCCGAGGCCATCACGCTGGGCGCGGAAGGCGTGGGCCTGATGCGCACGGAATTCCTCTTCCTCGAACGCGATCACACGCCCGACGAAGACACGCAATACGCCGTCTACGCCGAGATGCTCAAGGCCCTGAACGGCCGGCCGCTGATCGTGCGCACGCTCGACATCGGTGGCGACAAGCAGGTGCCGCATCTGAACCTGCCCACGGAGGAAAACCCCTTCCTCGGCGTGCGCGGCGCGCGCCTGTTGCTGCGCCGACCCGACCTGATGGAGCCGCAATTGCGCGCGCTATATCGCGCCGCGCGCGATGGCGCGGATAACGCCGGCGAGCATGGCGACAGCAGCGCCCTGTCGATCATGTTCCCGATGATCACCTCGGAGAGCGAGGTCATCGCCCTGCGCGCCGCATGCGAACGCATCCGCACGCAGGTGAACGCGCCCCACGTGCCGCTCGGCATCATGGTGGAGGTGCCCGCCGCCGCGCTCCTGGCCGACCGGCTGGCCGAGCATGTCGACTTCTTCTCCATCGGCACCAACGACCTCACGCAATACACGCTGGCGATCGACCGCCAGCACCCGGACCTCGCCGCCGAGGCCGATAGCCTGCACCCCGCCGTGCTGCGCCTGATCCAACAGACCGTGCAAGGTGCGGCGCGCCAGAAGCGCTGGGTGGGCGTGTGCGGCGGCCTGGCGGGCGATCCGTTCGGCGCGCTGCTGCTGACGGGCCTGGGCGTACACGAGCTGTCGATGAGCCCGCGCGACATTCCGCCCGTCAAGGCGCGGCTGCGCGAGGCGGATTTCACTGCGCTCAGCGCGCTGGCCAACCGCGCCCTCGCCTGTGCGTCCGCCCAAGACGTGCGCGCACTGGAAGCGACCCTGCCCAAGGCCGCCGCCGTTGGTAAGGAGCAGGCCGCAGCATGAGTACGAAGACAAGTACAAGCGCAAGCGCACGCATCGTCACCGTGACCCTCAACCCGGCCATCGACATGACGGTCGGGCTGGACCACCTCGAACGCGGCCGCGTCAACCTCGGCCGCAGCGTCACACACCAGGCCGGCGGCAAGGGCGTCAACGTGGCCGGCTGCCTGGCCGACTGGCACGTGCCCGTGGTGGCAACCGGCCTGCTGGGCGACACCAATGCGGCGTTGTTCGAAGCGCTGTTCGCGCGCAAGGGTGTGCTCGACGGCTTCTGCCGCGTACCGGGCAGCAACCGCACCAACATCAAGATCAGCGATGCCTCCGACGGGCAGACCACCGACATCAACCTGCCCGGCATCGACGCCACGCCGGCGGATGTGGAAGCGCTGTGCAAACGCATCGACGCGGTTGCTGACGTGGCAGGCGTTGCGCTGTGCGGCAGCCTGCCGGGCGGGCTGCCCGCCGATACCTATGCACAGCTGCTTGCGCGGTTGAACCAACGTGGCGTGCGCACCCTGCTCGACACCAGCGGTGCGCCGCTCACGCAGGCGCTGGCGGCACCACGCGATGCCCTGCCGACGGCCGTCAAGCCGAACCGGCACGAGCTGGAACTGTGGGCCGGCACCGCGCTGCCCACGCTGACAGACGTCGTAGACGCCGCACGCGGTATCCACGCGCGCGGGGTGGCACAGGTCATCGTCTCGCTGGGTGAAGACGGCGCGCTGTTCGTCACCGCAGAGGGCACGTGGCAGGCCAGCCTGCCGCCCGTGCGCGCCGCCAGCACCGTCGGCGCGGGTGATGCCATGGTGGCCGGCGTGCTGGCCGGCTGGCATGCCGGCGCGAGCACCGAAGACACCGTGCGCCTGTCGGTGGCCTTTGCCGCCTGCAAGCTGCAACGCCTGGGCCCGCACCTGCCGGCACCCGCGCTGGTGCGTGAACGCGCCGCCGCCGTCCGCATGCAACGCGTGGCCTGACGTCCACAGCAACCTCCGCAGTCAACATCATCAAGGAGCCGACCATGGCAAACCTGTTGGCAATTCTCGGCGCGGACGGCCGCACGACCCGCGCCATGCTCGCCGGTGCCGCGCTGCGCCACGCCGCGCGCGAGTCCGGCTGCAAGCTCGACGTGGATGTGCGCAGCCCGGACACCCTGCCGACGATCGATACCAAAGCGCTCTCGACCGCCGATGCCGTCGTGTGGGCGGGCGTCTCCCCAGACAACGCCGCGCGCCAGGCCAACCCGCGCACGATCGAGGTCACGATCGACGAGGTGCTCGACAATGCGCGCGCCGTGCTCGACCGCATGGTCCACGGCGCCCCGGCCCCCGTCACCCACGTCACGCCGAAGCGCATCGTCGCCATCACCTCATGCCCGACCGGGATCGCGCATACCTTCATGGCGGCTGAAGCGTTGACGCAAGCCGCTGCCGCGCTCGGCCACGCCATCCACGTGGAAACGCAAGGCTCGGTGGGGGCACAGAACACGCTGTCCGCCAAAGCCATTGCGGATGCCGATCTCGTATTGATTGCCGCGGACACGCAGGTGGACGTGTCGCGCTTTGCCGGCAAGCACGTCTTCCGCGCCAGCACCAAGGCGGCCATCCACGATGGGCAAACGCTGATCCGCCGCGCGCTGGACGAGGCCACGGTGGAAGCGGCTGCCATCCAGTCGGCCAGTGCGGCTGCCCCCGCCGAACAACAGCGCACCGGCCCTTACAAACACCTGATGACCGGCGTGTCGTTCATGCTGCCCTTCGTGGTGGCGGGCGGCATTTTGATTGCGCTGTCCTTTGCGCTCGGCGGCATCTATGTGACGGAGGCATCGGCGAGCGGCACGCTGGGCGGCGCGCTGTTCCAGATCGGCGCCAAGTCGGCCTTTGCGTTGATGGTGCCGGCGCTGGCCGGGTACATCGCGTACTCGATCGCCAGCCGGCCCGGCATTGCACCGGGCATGGTCGGCGGCATGCTGGCGGCCAGTCTGGGGGCAGGTTTTCTTGGCGGCATCGTGGCGGGCTTCGTGGCCGGCTACGGCACGGATGCGATCAACCGCTGGCTGAAGCTGCCGCGCAATCTGGAAGGTCTCAAGCCCGTGCTGATCCTGCCGGTGCTGGGCTGTCTGCTCACCGGGCTGGTGATGCTGTACGTGGTGGGCGCGCCGGTTGCGGCATTGCTGGGCGCGCTCACCCACTGGCTGCGCGGCATGCAGGGCGCAAACGCCGTCCCGCTGGGGGCGCTGCTGGGCGGCATGATGGCCTTCGACATGGGTGGCCCCATCAACAAGGCGGCCTATGCCTTCAGCACGGGCCTGATCGGCGCCCAGGTCTACACGCCGATGGCCGCCACCATGGCCGCCGGCATGACGCCGCCGTTGGGCATTGCGCTGGCGGCATGGCTGTTCCCCTCGCGCTTTACCAGCGACGAGCGCCAGGCTGCCCGCGCCACGGCTGTGCTGGGCCTCGCCTTCATCAGCGAGGGCGCCATCCCGTATGCGGCGCGTGACCCGCTGCGGGTGATTCCCGCCCTTGTGGTCGGCTCGGCGTGCGCGGGTGCGCTGTCGATGCTCTTCGGAGTGGAGTTGCGTGTACCGCACGGCGGCGCCTTCGTGCTGCCGATTCCAAATGCCGTCACGCACCTGGGCGGCTACGTGATCGCGCTGGTGGCCGGCACCGTCATCACCACGGTGCTGCTGGCGGTGATGAAGCGCCGCGTTGCCGAGGCAAGCTGACGCGCCACCGCCCCTCGTTCTTGAAAGGAGCCGCGCACATCACGCGGCTTCTGTGTCTCAAAAACGCTCAAAACTGCCGCAAACACCCCGATTTGGCTTGCCTGCCCAGCCTGTTTCGCTATGATGCCGGCAATTCAAATGTAAATTTCTTCGGGGGAAGAGCCATGCAGGCACGCAGCATCACGCGTCGGCTGGCGGCGTTCGTCGTCAGCGCCATCGGCATCACAACAATGGCAGCCGCAAGTACGGCACAGGCAGAAACCGGCGTCACCAACGACACCATCATCGTCGGCCAATCCGCGCCGATGAGCGGCCCGGCCGCCGCGCTCGGCCAGCAGATGAACCTGGGCGCCAAGCTGTACTTCAACGCGGTCAATGCCGCGGGCGGCGTCAACGGCCGCAAGATCGAACTGAAGGTGCTCGACGATTTCTACGAGCCCGATGCCACCGCGCGCAATACCAAGACGCTGATCGACAACACCAAGGTCTTCGCGCTGTTCGGCTACGTCGGCACGCCGACCAGCCTGGCTGCACTCAAGCTGGCCACGCCCGCAGGCGTGCCGTTCTTCGCGCCCTACTCCGGTGCGATGGCGCTGCGTGAGCCGTTTGCGCGCAACGTCTTCCACGTGCGCGCCAGCTACAACGACGAGACCGCCGCCATCGTGCAGCAGATCCGCACGACCGGCCTCAAGCGCATCGCCGTGATCTACAACGACGACGCCTACGGCAAGTCCGGCCTGGACGGCGTGCAGCGTGCGCTGGGCACCGCGGCCGGTCAGGGCGTAACGCTCGTGGCGCAAGCCAGCGTGCCGCGCAACACCGCCGACGTGAAGAACGCCATCAGCACCGTGCTGGCGCAGAAACCGGAAGCGGTCGTCGTCATCAGCGCGTACCAGACGGTCGCCGCACTGGTGAAGGGCGCGCAGGAACAAGGCTATGGGGGCCAGTTCTATAACGTGTCGTTTGTGGGCACCAGGGCGCTGGCCGATACGCTGGGCAAGGCTGGCGGCGGCGTGATCATCTCGCAGGTGATGCCGTATCCGAAGACGGCGTCGTCGCCGCTGGTGCGCGAGTACCAGAAGCTGCTCAAGACCGAGGGCATCTCCGACTTTGACTACGGCAGCATGGAAGGCTACGTGGCCGCCCGCGTGTTTGTGGAAGGCCTCAAGCGCGCAGGGCGTGACCTCACGCGCGAGAAGTTCATCGGGGCGCTGGAGTCGATGGGCAATTACGACGTGGGCGGCTTCAACGTCAATTTCTCGCCGAGTAACCATGTCGGCTCGAAGTTCGTCGAGATGACGATCATCAATTCGAGTGGGCAGGTGATCCGCTGAGTGAGCATCCACATCGCCAAAAAGAAACCGGGCCGTGTGCCCGGTTTTTTTGTGCGTGCGTGGGGCGCTGTGTCCCGAACGCCATGGTGTGAGACGCGCACTTGGCGCTCGCAGACTCAGGTTCGGCTTTCGGGGAGTCGCGCCTGAGTCTCAGAGACTCGCCGTCGACTCTTGGAGACCCGATGGGTGACTCTCGGAGCGGCGTGCTTGGGTCTCAAAGACTCGCGGTTGGCTCTCGGAGTGCCGTGTTTGGGTCTGAAAGACTTGCGATTGGCTCTCGGAGACTCGATGGGTGGCTCTTGGAGAGGCGTGATCGGGTCTCGAAGACTCACCGTCGGTTGGTTGGGCCTCACGGTTTGGTGTTGGTGGTCCACCTCCGTTTCGTCCCCTGCCGGGGCCGACTCACTTTCTCGGTCTTGCCAGAGAAAGTCAGCAAAGAGAGGCGCGCCCGAGATGGCGACTTCCCCTTGAATTTTCATAACCGGGCGGGGATGGGGAAAACTCGCTTCGCTCAGACAGTTCCCCATCCTTTTTTCCGCCCGCTTACGAAAATTCAAGGCGCCATCAAGGGCAGGAACGGCCAAACCAGCGGTGTGCGCGTTGTGGCGCCGTGGCAGTGTTGGTGTGGTTCCGTGGCCGTGGGGCTGCGCCCCGGCGACTGCTCAGGCGGGCAGCAACTGCGGTTGCCGCTGTGCCAGCCGCCGCATGAACGCCTCGCACTGCGCGATCTGCGTCAGTTCGATGTATTCGTTGGGCTTGTGCGCCTGTTCGATATTGCCGGGGCCGCACACCACCGTTGGAATGCCCGCGCGTGAGAACAGGCCCGCTTCAGTGCCATAGTCGACTTTGCCCGCCTTACCGCGGTTGTCAGCCAACGCTTGCGCCAGCGCAACCAGTTCGTGCGAGGGTGCGATGGATAAGCCCGGTGTGTTGGCTTTGATGGCGAAGCTGATGTCGGCGTCGCTGGCGATGCGGCGCATCTGCGGCAGCAGCGTGTCGTGCGCATAGCGCTCGACCTCGCCAAACAGCCAATCCGGATCGGTACCCGGCAGGTAGCGGAAATCGAAGGTGAACTCGCAATCGCGCGGCACCACGTTAGTGGCGATGCCGCCTTTGATCGTGCCGGTATTGAGCGTGGTATGCGGCACGACAAAGGCACCGTCGCGCGCCTCCTCCGCTTCAAGCCGTGCGGCCAATGTGCGGATGTGTGCGATCAGCAGCGCCGCAAACTCAATCGCATTCACGCCCTGCGGGGTGAGCGCGGAATGCGCCTCCTTGCCGCGCACGCAGCAGCGGTATTCGCGCTTGCCCTTGTGCGCGATGATGGCGCGCATCGAGGTGGGCTCGCCGACGATGCAGCCGGCGGGCCGGATGCCGTTGGCTTCCAGATCGCGCAGCAGGCCGCGCACGCCCACGCAGCCAATCTCTTCATCGTACGAGAGCGAGAGATGGAAGCTGGCATCACCCTCCGCCGCCATAAAGTCCGGCACATGCGCGAGTGCAACGGCAATGAAGCTCTTCATGTCGGCAGTGCCGCGCCCATAGAGGCGGCCATCGCGGAGCTGCGCATCGAACGGGTTGGTGTCCCACGGCTGACCATCCACGGGCACCACATCGGTGTGCCCTGACAGCACCAACCCCGGCTTGCGCCCCGGCGATAGCGTGGCAAACAGATTGGCTTTACCACCGGTCGCGTCGTAGGTCAGGCGGCAATCGGCACCCTGCGCGCGCAGGCGATCGCGCACCCACTCGATCAAGCCCAGGTTGGAATTGCGGCTGACGGTGTCGAACGCCACCAGCGTGCGGATCAGTTGCAGGACATCGGCGGAGGGTTGCAGCGCAGCAGAAGTGGCGTCGGCGGGCATGGTGCTAGGGCTGATCGTTCAGGTGGCAGGCTGAAAACCGCAGCGGGGCAATCTCCTTGAGCACCGGCTGTTCGGTTTTGCAGCGCGGCATGGCATGCGGGCAGCGCGGGTGGAAATGGCAGCCGGTGGGCGGATGCAGCGGCGAGGGAATCTCGCCCGAGATCGCCACGTAGGTCTTCTTGCGAACCTCCAGTTTAGGCGCCTCGGCCAACAGCGCCTGCGTGTAGGGGTGATTGGGCGACGCGAAGATCGCTTCGGTGGGCGCCGACTCCACCACCCGGCCGAGGTACATGATGACCACGCGGTCACTCACGTGCTTGACCACGCCCAGGTCGTGGCTGATGAACAGATACGTGAGGTTCAGTTGCTCGCGCAGGCGGATGAACAGGTTCAGCACCTGCGCCTGGATCGACACATCCAGCGCCGCAACCGATTCATCGCAGACCAGGAATTCGGGCTTGACCGCCAACGCCCGTGCAATGCCGATGCGCGCCCGCTGCCCGCCCGAGAACTGGTGCGGAAAGCGCCGCATCAGGCTTGGGTCCAGGCCGACGCGCGTGAGCATCTCGGCCACGTAGTCGCGCTGCGCGGTTGCCTCAACCATGCCATGCACGACCGGCGCCTCGCCCACGATGTCCTGCACGCGCATGCGCGGGTTGAGCGATGCGTACGGGTCCTGAAAGATCATCTGGATGGCGAGCTGCTTCTCGCGGCGGCGCTCGGCCGGTAAGCGATCCAGATCGATACCCTTCCACAACCGCGTGCCGGCTGTTGGCTTGTGCAGACCCACGGCCAGTCGGCCGAGCGTGGATTTGCCGCAGCCCGACTCGCCCACCAGCCCGACCACCTCGCCCGCAGCGATATCCAGGTCGACATGGTCCACCGCGTGCACCACCTCTTCCGTCAGGCCTGCGCCGAACCAGTTGGCGATGCGCGAGGAGATATCCAGCCCCTTCACGAAGCGCTTGGACATGCCCTGCAACGACAGGATCGGCACCGCGCTGGGCGTTGCCTCGGTAACCGCCGCGGCATCGAGTTCAGGATGCATCGCACTCATGCGGCAGTCTCCTCGGGGCGAATGGTGACGGGATGGAAACAACGCAGCGCGCGGCCGTCGTCGAGCGCCTCAAGCGTCGGCGCCTGCGTGCAGACCTCGGTGGCAAACGCGCAGCGCTCTCGGAAGGCACAGCCGCTGGGCAGTGCCAGCAGCGATGGCGTCATGCCCGGAATCTGCCGCAGCGGCGCACCACGCGGGTTGCGCGACGGCGCCGACGCAATCAGCCCGAACGTGTAGGGGTGGCGCGGCGCCTCCAGCACCTGCTGCACGCTGCCCTGCTCGACAATGCGGCCGGCGTACATCACGCACACGCTGTCCGCCAGGCCGGCCACTACCGACAGATCGTGCGTGATCCAGATCAGCGCGGTTCCGCTCTCGCGACACAGCGCCTGCACCTCGGCCAGGATCTGGCCCTGGATGGTCACGTCCAGCGCCGTGGTCGGCTCGTCGGCGATGATGAGATCGGGCTTGTTGAGCAGCGCAATGGCAATCGCCACCCGCTGCCGCATACCGCCGGAAAATTGGTGCGGATACGCCGTCAGCCGTTCATCCGGCGACGGGATACCGACCCTCGCCAGCGCCGTGCGCGCCATGTCGCGCGCCTGCGTTTTGCTCACGCGCTGATGTGCCTGCACGGCCTCGATCATCTGCGTGTCGATTCGCAGGACCGGGTTCAGCGTCATCATCGGGTCCTGAAAGATCATGGCGATGCGGTTGCCGCGCATGTCGCGCATCTGCCGGGCAGACAGTGCACGCAAGTCATGCGTGATGCCGTCGCGACCGGTCAGCTCGATGCGCCCGCCCACCACGCGGCCTGGCGCGTCGATCAGGCCCATGATGGAGTAGCCCGTCATCGACTTGCCCGAACCGGATTCACCGACCAGGCCCATGATCTCGCCGCGGCCGACGGTAAAGGACACATCATCCACCGCGCGCGCAATACCGCCGCGCGTGGTGAATTGCGTTTGCAGGCCCTCGACGACGAGCGTCGGTTTGCTGTTGGCGGTCGTCATAGGGTCTGCAGGCGCGGGTTGAGCACGTCGCGGAGTTGGTCGGACACCAGGTTCATCGACACGATGGTCACGAGCAGCGCCAGCCCAGGGAAGAAGCTGATCCAGTACTTACCCGACAGCATGTATTGGAAACCGTTGGCGATCAGCAGACCCAGCGACGGCTCCGTAATCGGCACGCCCAGGCCCAGGAACGACAGCGTTGCCTCCAGCGTGATCGCCGAGGCCACCTGCAGCGCGGCAATCACGATCAACGGCGGCAGACAGTTCGGCAACAGATGGCGGAACATGATGCGCGACGGCGGCAAGCCCAGCACCTGCGCGGCTTCGATGTACTCACGTCTGCGTTCGACCAGCGCTGCGCTGCGCGTCGTGCGCGCGTAGTACGCCCACTGCACCGCCACCAGCGCGATCACGATGTTGGTGATGCCCGGCTTGAGCAGCGCGAGCAGGATCAGCGCCAGCAAGATCGGCGGAAACGAGAGCTGCAGATCGGCCACGCGCATGATGAGCGACTCGATGCGCCCGCCCGCAAAGCCGGCGATCAGGCCGAGCGTTGTACCCAGCACCAGTGCGAACACCGTGCTCACCACGCCCACGCCCACGCTGATGCGCAGGCCGTAGAGGATGGCGGAAAGAATGTCGCGGCCTTGGTCATCCGAGCCGAGCAGGAAGGTCATGCCATCGGAGGCCTTCTCTCCGGGGGCGAGGCGCGAATCGAGCACGTCCAGTTTGGCGAGGTCATACGGGTTCTGCGGCGCAATCCACGGCGCGGCAATCGCCACGACGATGATGATGCCCAGCACGATCACCCCGACGAGTGCGATGCGGCTCGCGCAGAACTGGCGCACGAAGCGGCGCAGGGGCGTTTCTTCAGCAGCCGGTTTGGTTGAGGTTGCAGTAGAAGTCGTCATGTCAGCCCCGGCTTTCAGACAAGCGCACACGCGGGTCGAGCACGCCGTAAATCAGATCAACCACGAGGTTGATGAGGATGAACAGCGTCACGATCACCAGCAGGTAGGCGACGATCACCGGGCGGTCGAGCAGTTGAATCGAATCAATGATGAGCTTGCCCATGCCCGGCCACGCATAGATCGACTCGGTCACGATCGAGAACGCGATGACGGAGCCGAACTGCAGCCCCACGACCGTCACGATCGGGATCAGGATGTTCTTGAGCACATGCACACCGACGATGCGCGTGTTCGACAAGCCCTTTGCACGCGCGAACTTCACGTAGTCCTGCAGCATGGCCTCTTGCGTGCCGGCACGTGTGAGGCGAATCACCATCGCAATATTCAGCAGCGACAGCGTCACGCCCGGCAGGATCAGGTGGCGGATGCCGTCGAGTGTCAGAAAACTCAACGGCACGCCCAGCAGCAGGCGCGTCTCGCCGCGCCCGTTGGAAGGCAGCCAGCCCAACTGCACCGCAAACACCATGATGAGCATCAGCCCGACCCAGAACGTCGGCAGCGAGAAACCCAGGATCGAGATCGTCATGATGGTGCGGTTGGCTACACCGTTCGGGCGCAGCCCCGCCCACAGGCCGAGCGGAATGCCCAGCACGATCGACAGCAGGATCGCGAAGGTAGCCAACTCAAGCGTCGCCGGCATGCGCTCGAAGATCAGTTTGAGCGCGGGCGTGCCGTGCGCGAACGACACACCCAGGTTGCCCTGCAGTGCGCCTTTCAGGAAGTACAGGTATTGCTCCCACAGCGGCTTGTCGAGCCCCAGCGCGGCAATCGTGCGCGCAATGTCCTGCTGGTCTGCCTGCGGGTTGATGAGGATGTCGACCGGGTTGCCAATGGCATACACGCCCAGGAACACCAGAATCGACATCACCAACAGCACCGCCACGGATTCCAGCAACCTTCGGATCAGGAACACCAGCATCTGAGGCTCGCTTCTGTGGAGAGAGGGTTATTGCGGCTTGAAGCCGTGCGCGTAGGTGCGCTCATCCGTGCGCGGCGTGTAGCTGATGCCCTTGCGCGTCGCCCACGTCGTCACCTGGAAGTGAACCGGGATGATGCCACCGTCATCCACCACGATGGCCGTCGCTTCCTGCAGCAGCTTGGAGCGCTCACCATCGTCCATCGTATAGAGCGCTTTTGTCAGCACGGCGTCCATCTTCGGGTTGCAGTACTGGCCCCAGTTGACCGTGCCGAAACCGGTCTTGGCGTCCTCACACGCCACCAGCGCACGCAGCGGCGAGCTGACCTCACCCGTCTGCGCGCCCCATCCCACCAGGCCGAATGAATATTCGTGATGGCCGCCCTTGGCCGCGTGGGTCGCCATCGGTGCCGCTTCCACGCGCGTCGCGATGCCCACGCGTGTGAGGTTTTGCGCGATGGTCTGCGCGATCTTCTCGTCGTTCACGTAGCGGTTGTTGGGCGTGTGCAGCGTGACACCGAAGCCATCGGGGTAGCCCGCCTCGGCCAGCAGCTTCTTTGCACCGTCCGGGTCGTACTTGAGCGTCTTCAGGTTCGGGTTGTGACCGAACAGCGACGGCGGCACGAGGTTGTTGGTGGGCTCCGACAGGCCCTCCATGATGCGGTCCTTGATGCCCTGGCGGTTGATGGCCATGCTCATCGCGCGGCGCACGCGTGGATCCTTCAGCGGGTTCTTATCGAGCGGCTTGCCGTCCTTGCTCGTCACCTCGGGCGTCGGGTCGCGCTTGTCGTCGGTGTACAGATAGATCACGCGGTGCGAGATCTTCGAGAAGAAGTTCAGCGACGCATCGCCACGCACGCGCGCAAGATCCGGCGTCGGCACGTTCTCAATGGCTTGCACGTCACCCGACAGCAGCGCGGCAATGCGCGTCGCACCGTTCGGGATGAAGCGCAGCGTCACATGTTCCCAGGCAGGCTTCGGGCCCCAGTACTGATCGTTGCGCACCAGCTCGACCCGGTCATCACGCGCATAACTGACGAACTTGAACGGGCCCGTGCCGATCATGCCCTTGCCCTGCGCAAAGTCATCGCTCGACAGCCCTTGCGTCGCCTTCTTCTGCACGATGAACACCGACGTCAGATCCGACAGCATCAGCGGATACGGCTGCGATGTCGTCAGCTGGATCGTGTACTTGTCGATGATCTTCTTGTTGAGGATCGCCTTGGTGTACGTGTCGAACTTGCCCGGGCTGTTGAGGATCGTGGCCGGACGATCGAGCGACCACGCCACGTCTTCGGCGGTCAGCTCGCTGCCGTCATGAAACTTCACGCCGGGGCGCAGCTTGAATTCCCACGTCAGGTTGTTGACCATCCGCCACGACGCGGCCAGGCCGGGAATGATATGGCTGTCGGCGTCCATCTTCACCAGGCACTCGAACATGTGCTCCGACACGTTGATGTTCGAGAACAGGTTGTAGAAGTGCGGGTCCATCGAGGTCGGCGGCGAGCTCATGCCGATCTTCAAATCAGCGGCCAATGCCTGCGGGCTGGCACCCGCCATCACGCATCCCGCCACGCACATCACAGCGGCCACGCGCCGCAAGGTCCGAATCATGGTCACGGCTCTTCTCCCCAAGAAGGATCGATGGATCGATTTCGCTGACGGCGCGGCGGCGCTTCTGAAGAACGCTCGCGCCGACTATAGCGACGCGCATATGCGCTCGGCAATGTGCGGCGCCACAAATTGGTGCATCCCCCTACGGCGCCCCTCGGGAAACCTCCAAAAACAGGGGCGTAATCGCACGGTCGCGGATAAAAAGCAGGAAACGTTCCATGTAAAGAACGGCCGCGACGGCTGCATGCATGCGGCGCACGCGAGTGTGCGGCGGGCCGAAGATGGCCCTTCGGCGTATCATCGAATGTGATTAAGACCTTTCAGCCAGAACACGAGCATCCCATGAAGCTGATTCCAGAGATCCAAGCCGCGCAGCCCGAAATCCAGGCGCTGCGACGCGATATCCATGCGCATCCCGAACTCTGTTTCGAAGAGCAGCGTACCTCCGACCTGGTTGCCGCCAAGCTGACCGAATGGGGCATCGAAGTCCATCGTGGCCTGGGCAAGACCGGGCTGGTGGGCGTCATTCGCAACGGCGAGGGCAAGCGCATCGGCCTGCGCGCCGACATGGACGCCCTGCCGCTAGCCGAGGTCAACCAGTTCGAGCATCGCTCCAAACACGAAGGCAAGATGCACGCATGCGGCCATGACGGCCACACGGCTATGCTGCTCGGCGCGGCACACTACCTCGCCAAGCACCGCAACTTCAGCGGCACGGTGCATCTGATCTTTCAGCCCGCCGAAGAAGGCGGTGGCGGCGCACGCGAGATGATCAAAGACGGCCTGTTCGAGCGCTTCCCATGCGACGCCGTGTTTGGCTTGCACAACTGGCCGGGCGTACCGGTCGGGGCGTTCGGTACGCGCGTCGGCGCGCTGATGGCATCGAGCAACGAATTCCGCATCACGATCAAGGGCAAGGGTGCGCACGCCGCATTGCCGCACAACGGCAATGACCCTGTGTTCGTTGGCGCACAAGTCGTTTCGGCGCTGCAGGGCATCATCACCCGCAACAAGCGTCCGATCGACACAGCCGTCCTGTCCGTCACCCAGTTCCACGCCGGCGACGCCACCAACATTATCCCGAATGAGGCCTGGATCGGCGGCACAGTACGCACGTTCTCCACAGACGTCCTCGATCTGATCGAGCGTCGCATGGAGGAAGTCTCCAAGGGCATCGCCTCAGCTTACGACTGCACGGTCGATTTCGCCTTCCATCGCAACTACCCGCCCACGGTCAACAGCGAATCGGAAACGCAATTCGCAGCGCAAGTCATGCGTGAGTTGGTTGGCGCAGACAACGTGGACGCCAACATCGACCCGACCATGGGCGCCGAGGATTTCTCCTTCATGCTGCTCGAGAAGCCGGGCTGCTTCGCTTTCATCGGCAACGGTGATGGCGACCACCGCGAGCAAGGCCACGGTTTAGGTCCCTGCATGCTGCACAACCCGAGCTACGACTTCAACGACGAGCTGCTGGCGTTGGGCGCGACGTACTGGGTGAGGCTGGTGGAGCGGTACCTGGCGCGGGGCTGAGGTT